>JASFJP010000295.1:0-6271 GCA_050121225.1 Desulfobacterales bacterium | reverse complement strand
CAAGCTTGTGTTTCTTTTTTTCAAGATTTGCAAAAAAAGTCCTGGAATCAACTATCAACCGCGTGTGAGTCCCCCCAGCTACTTTTTCAACAGAATCGTGGGCTTCCACATAATAGGTTAGCTTCCTCCCTTCTATGGCAGTTAATCGTGCTTTTGATACAATAGTTGCTCCGATAGGTGATGCGGCCAAGTGTTTCATGTCATTGGCTATTCCCACCGTAAGGTAATTTTCAGGCAGGAATTCATGCACGAATATACAAGCGGTTTCCATAACTCCAACAAGGTGAGGTGTGCCTAAAACTGGCATCCCTGTGTAGCCTACAGCTTCAGCGCTATTTTCATTTGAGACAATGATACTCAGTGTATTTTCCATTCCAGGTTTCAATCCTGATAGGTCGATTTCAATCATTGGTTATTCTCTCGGTTTTAGTTGTCAACATCAATTAAATTTGAGTGATAAGCATACTAATTTAATTGCCATTACAATCATATCTTCTGTTCACTGCGATAATCTCAATTGACCATAACGTAGCCTATCTTCATCTTTCGGAACATATGGCGTCACGAATACTTGCATTACCTTTAAATATCATCAAATTCAAGCATACATCGGGTAATCATAGCAATCAAGCACCGGTTTCTGCGCTATCTTAGATGGAAGCTGTCTGGTCCAGAGCGAAACAGGTGACGTTTCACCTTGATGATTCCTGAGATAGCTAACCAAATAGTTGAAATATCATCCACCTTAAAAACCTGTGATAAGCCAGATGACCTGCCCGGGTTAAGCTATGCATATTTTTTGAGCGGATAAATTTTACACAGCAAAGGCCCGAAGGTGACGGCACCGGTGATAAGAATGAAGGGGTATTTCTTTGCAGGTTCCGTCTGGCTTACAGGCGTCTCCGGCGGTTCCTTGTAGTTCGGCAAGGGGTCATATCCCAGTTTTTCGAGAATGGTTGAATACAGCTCAACCTTACCGGTGGGGGTTGCAAATCCTTTCGGCCTGCCGGTATCCGGATCAATCTGTTCGTAGCGTTTTTCAACAACCGGCGGTGCCCACCAATGCTGTTTAACGGCAAATTCCTCTGACGATTGCAGATTAAGTTCATTGAGAAGCGGCTCCAAACAATAATCCCATTCGTCTTCCAGGCTCCGGCGCCAGTACTCGGCCTGTCCCAGCCGCACTCCCAAACCGCGGTAGAATTCATAATCCGTTCGGCGTTCATACAGCGGTTGAATCACCTGTTGTCCGATCGATACGGCCGGGCCGCTGCCCTGAAAAGTTTGGGTATAAAGCTGGGGATGTTCCAGCCAGTTTGTGATCGGAATTACATAATCCGCCAGCATGGCCGAAGGCGTCATCCATTGTTCGGCGACCACATATGGTTCGAGTTTCTTGCTCTTTTGGCTTTAATGTGCTGTGGGAAAACGCATGCAAAGGCTTCGGCCGGATTGCCGCCCCAAATGACCGCACATTTGCAGGGCGGCTTGACCGCACGACTTGCCCCGGCACCATAGATAGCGGCATGAATTTGACGGCTGACCACCGAGCACCATTGGCCGGCGTTGGCATGGTTGGGACTGCCGAAAAGATTCATAAACCGCACTTTGAAAAGTTCAGAGAATCCTCTGCCGGTGCCGCCAATGGAAGCCACTGCCTCCGCGCCGCTTTGGGTTCTGATACGGTCAAGTTTTTCAGCGACCTCATTTAAGGCCTCATCCCAGGAGAGTCTTTGCCAATTTCCGGCGCCTCTTTCTCCGAGCCTTTTTAAAGGGTAATTGAGACGGTCTTCGTGGTAAAGGTGTTCGATAGATGCCTTTGAACGCTCACAAATCCAGCCCTGGTTTACCGGATGTCCGGGCTCTCCCGCTAGTTTTATTACTTTTCCATAGTCTACTGTCGCTAAGACACCGGCCTGCAGCCAGCAACCAAAACAAAGCGTTCGTTTTATTATTGATCTATCATATTGCATTCCTTAAAGAATGTTCGCTTCTCTATTCTGTCCAGAACCGATCCGGGTTTCCTTTTTTGCCATAGCCAAAAATTTCATCTCCCCAGAGAAACATCGTGTTCAACCAGGGCGCGTTGCTTATTCCCCATCTGACCATATCATGGAGCCTTCCAGACGGTTTATTAAAGGGGCAGCTCCGGATACAGTTGGCACAATCTGTGCCGTTTTTTGCCCAAAATGCCAAGCATGTTTCTGCATTGATCGGCCACCTCAATAACCCTTCCCGGTTGGATATATTATTGGGTTTTTCCGTTGGTTCTCCGTATGCAATAGACTTGCTAGGGCATTTGTCAGCACATTTTTCACATTTCAAACAAAAATCCCAGACACCGAAGTCAATGGGTCTGTCCGATAACAAGGGCATGTCTGTAAACACCTTAGCTAATCGAACCCGGGGACCAAATTCGGGAGTAATCAGAAGGCCGTTGCGCGCTAACTCCCCCAATCCGGCGTCGATGGCTATGGGAATGCTGCAAGCCGTATCATTGCCACAAGCGATCGCTTTATATCCCAACCCTCTGATATGATGAGCCAGCAAGCCTGCAATAAAAGCCATTTTAGAGTATCCTAAACCTGTAGCTGCCGAAGATGGACTTGCAGGGGAGCAACGTATGGCCTCGTAATCCATCTCCACGGCAATGGCGATGGCAAATTGATACTCGTCGGATAATTCATTCGGCAGAGATGTTTGATCCCTGAGTGGATAGGCAGCAGAATAGACCCAGGATCTATCCAATTTGCAGATCCCGACCAATGAGGCGCCAAAGAAAAAGGCCGCTTTTTTTATATCTTTGGTTACTGCCATCGAGTCGTCAGTTTCAATTTTTAGCCCCGGCGGTACAAGCGGGAATTCAAAAATTTGTTCCCATTCCCAGGCGTACATCCCTATCTTACCGCCGGCCACGCCTTGAGCAAAGGTATTCTCAAGGTGCCAGGCGGCATTCACCATGGCCTGGTCTTTTAACCGGTATCCCGGCTTTTCCTTGGGCGGCACTTCTGTCATGTAGAATTTTTTTCCCAGGTCCAACATCTCTTCATCCCATAACGGTCTGCAGAACATTTCATTCTTTTGATCAAATTGCTCCACATTGCCAACGACATAACGTCTAGCCCCAATATCGGCGTATTTTGCAGCCATAGGTCCAGAAACCTCCTTTGCCACGCAACTGTTAGCACTCGATTCCGAGTTAACGCTCTGGAATTATTACTAAAATATACTAAAGTCTAGGTTGAACGGTTCAGCGTTCAACGTTCCGGGTTGAAAATCCGTAACCAGCTCTAAGTGGGTTTTGTCTTCTGAGTGGTTACAAAACCGCTTAACTCAATCGGTTATGTCGAGTATTCTGGACCTTGATCAATATTGTGAACAATGTCCATCTCTTGTAACCTTTGAACTCTAAACCCTGAACTTAGAACCGATCACTTTAGATAAAAATAAATGCAAATCACGAAAACACGAAAGAAAACTACAGCATCTTTTCGGGAAGCCAAAGCGCGAGCTGGGGAAATAGCATGGTCAATATCAAAACGATCAATTGTATGGCCACGAATGGCGGAATGGATCGCCAAATATCTTTGGTATGGACCTCCGGAGGAGCAACTCCTTTCATGAGTATCAGCGCCCAGCCAAACGGGGGTGTCAAGTAGGCTACCTGCATGTTCAGAATAAAGACGATAGAAAACCAGATGGGGTCGAATCCCAAAAAGACAGCGATGGGAATGAAAATCGGAGCGCAAATGGTTAGAACCGCGTAGTCATCCATGAACATGCCGAAGATGAGCAGAATGACCTGCATGGCAGCCAAAATTAACCAGCGATTGACAGGCACTTTTTCTACGATCTCCATGACCATTTCCTGGGCGCCGGCGCTGGTGTAAACAACTCCGAAAAGCGTTGCAGCGACGAGTATCCACAATGCCAGGCCGCTGATTTTCATGGTCTCCAGGCAGGAATCCGAGATAACCTGTCGGGATAGCCGGCCGTAAATGATACATACTAAAAAAGATCCGAAAGCTCCGACTCCGGCGGCTTCAGTGGGGGTGGCTATTCCCATGAATATGGATCCGAGCACCAGCACTACCAGCAAAGATGGAAGAACAATATCTTTGAGTGACGCCCATCTAATTTTCCAGGAAATCTTTTCTAAGGCTCTGGGTGCCAGATCCGGTTTTATATAGCATCGTATTATAATGTAAAGAAGGTACAGGCTTGCCGTTATAAATCCGGGAATGGCCCCTCCAAAAAAGATTTTTCCTATGGATATTCTTGATATATATGCAAAAATAATCATGATAATACTGGGAGGTATAATCTCCCCCAGCACACCACCGGCCATTACACTTCCGAGAGCCAGTGATTTGTTATAGCGCTGTTTGAGCATGGCCGGGACGGCAATCAGGCCCATGGTAAGAATTCCGGGGCCGAATCCGCCGCACATAGCCAAGGCGACACATACTCCGACGGATACGATCGCCAGCCCGCCTCTTAGACCGGAAAGCCAGAGGTTCAACGCTCTAAACAACCGATCCGATATGCCGGAGTGAATTAAGAAGTTACCCATGAGCAAGAACAGGGGAATGGTAATTAAACCAGGATCGGTAATTTGTCGGTAGGTGGTGGTTGCCACGATATATAAATCGTTGGGTCCACCAATCAGGAAGGTTATGAGTACACTGATACCGCCGAGAGCAAATACGACTGGAACGCCTAAAGCTAATAGAATTAGCAGTCCTCCAAACAACAAAACCGTAGTCAGCTCAATGCTCATATTAGAGTATCCTCAGCCTTTACGTTCAATTTAAACAAGCGAAAGTCCGGTCCAAAGTGTTCAATCATCACGCCGCAGAAAGGCAGAAATGCCTTCTAGCAAGAACAAAACGCATACAATGGGAATCATAAGTTTAAAGGGGTACCAGGGGATGCGGAACGCACCGGCGGCCTTTTCTTTCATTACAAAAGAATTCCAACCCATCCAGGATCCTTGCCAAACCAGCACTCCGATGAAAGAAACAAATGAAGCCAGTGCGATCCATCTTGCCACCTGTTTTAATTTTGGAGGAAAGTGGTCATAGAAAATTTCGATTCGAATATGTTCACCTTTAAACAGGGTAAACACACCGGCAAAGAGGATAAAGACACCGAAGAGCTGTCGATTTAAAAGCCAGCCCCATAAAAGAGGACGGTTGAACACATAGCGGGCGACCACATCCAGCGTGGTTATCAGCATGATGATAAAAACCAAATAGCAGGTTATTTTACCTGCCTTTTCGGCGATGGTATCAACCCAGTCGAAGAATATTTTAACTGCTTTAGACATCGGCATAAATCCTCAGATTCGGATGGATCAAGTCAATTCCTGTTGTTACCTAAATAACCGGGAGGGCCGATGGCTGCCCTCCCAGTCAATTCATAGAAATTCGAAATAGTGCTAATTCTTGGTTATTTGTGGTTCCCTACTGCAACGTCTTTCTCCAATCTTTAATAATTCCGATCGCCTTTGCAGCGGCAGGATCTCTTTGCCCTATTTGATCCCACAATTTAAGGGCGGCTTCTTCATGTTTTTTGTCACAAGCGGCATCGATGGGGCTGTTGATCACTTTGCCGGCTTTGACCAGTTCCTCAACTTTTTTCAGCTCTGCATCATAGATTTTGTTGAGCTTATGGAAGTAATCTTCGGTCGCATCGGCCATTACTTTCTTGAGGTCATCCGGCAGCGATTTCCAGGTCTCCATATTCATCAGGATTTGGCCGACGACCACATCATTTTGACCACCCAAAAGGCGATACGGTGCGACTTCATGCCAATTTAAACCGGTTACGGCGCTGACATCCCACTGGGACGCATCGATGGTACCAAGCTTCAGTCCCATGTAAGCTTCCATGCCACTGATATAAGTTCCGCGCGCACCTAACATGTTGTAATAGTCGGCCCAGGATCCTTCCACTCTGAATTTTAATCCTTGCATATCATCACAGGTGGTGATTTTTTTGGTGGACATCGTGAAAATGGGACCATATGAGTGAACATCCAGCCAATAGATACCCTGTTTGGCATATTCCTCTCGCAGCAAATCCACATAACCGGTATTGAAAAAGAAATCGCGAATAGTTTTCCCAGCGGTGTAAACATCCGGCTCCCCGGGAAGATTGTAGGCATAGGGTAGGCCAAATTCTACTTCGCCCACCGGAACGATTCCACCCCACATCGCGGCGACGGCATGCAGCATGGTCAGAGTTCCCTTTTGGGTGGCCTCAAAAA
>JASFJP010000294.1:0-6299 GCA_050121225.1 Desulfobacterales bacterium | reverse complement strand
ATTGAATCTCAGTTTAGTTTGAATCAAAATCTAATTGCCATGGGCGCGTCCGATGCGTTCAACCCGAACCGTGCTGATTTTTCAGGCATGGTGGGTCGCAAAGACCTGTTTCTTTCTGCTGTCATTCACAAAGCCTTTGTTGAAGTAAATGAAGAAGGCACCGAGGCTGCCGCCGCCACCGGTGCAGTGGTCAGTGTCACATCCATTAAGCCCCCTTCACCGATTTTCAAAGCTGATCATCCATTTATCTTCTTCATTCGTGACAATGAATCACAAAGCATCTTGTTTCTCGGCAGGATTCTCAACCCGCAAAGCTGAATCCTGTTTGCATAAATTTACAAATCGACCTGCTTGAGTTTTTTGTAAAACAACTTTTTTAGATTTAATGAATCGATAGCTAATCCTTAACCTCTGATGAAAAGATGGATTGCAGATGAATATGATTGCCAGGGTGAATGAACTTCTTAAAAAAGGTGACCTATTTTGTATGGCTACCGTTTTAGAATCAGAAGATCCGAACTTACCGCCCGGCAGTAAAGCAATCATTTTTGAGGATGGAACAATTGAAGGGGATCTTCAAACCATTCAGTTGGAACCTGATTTAGGTTCACTGGCAGCAAAAGTTCTGAAAGAGAACAAAAGGCGAATTGTTGACTTTAGTGACAAGATACGGATATTCATCGATATCCTTTGTCGTGAGGCGCAGCTGATAGTTTGTGGTGCCGGTCACATTGCTATTTCCTTGGCAAGTTTTGCATGCAATGTTGGATTTAATGTCACGGTGCTTGATGACCGTTCCGACTTTGCTCAGCCATCCCGATTTCCTAATTGTAAGGTTATTGCTGAAAATTTCACGATAGCCTTAAGGGATATGTCGTTTGGTTCTTCCACATATGTGGTTATTATCACCCGCGGTCATGAGCACGATGTGGATTGCCTTGCCGAAATACTACAAAAAGAGACCGCGTATGTGGGTTTGATTGGCAGTCGCCGGCGGGTGCGATTTGTACTTGAATGGCTTGAAAAAAAAGGCTTTTCTCAGCAACGTCTAAAAGAGGTTTTTACTCCCATCGGAATTCCCATTGGAGCTGAATCGCCTGAAGAAATTGCCCTTTCTATTGCGTCCGAGTTGGTATGCGTTCGCCGCAAAGGCGACCTCCAGGCTCGAGCCCTAAGAGCGGTCGTAGGTATGGACTCATGACTGATCGAGAAATTTTCCTAAAGCTCGCCGAGCTAAAAAATCAAGGAATTAATGCTGCGCTTGCAACCATTGTTGAAACAACCGGGTCCACCCCACGGGAAGCTGGAGCGAAAATGGTCATTTGCGCGGATGGAACCACATATGGAACCATTGGTGGCGGATGCGGTGAAAGTGAAGTACGCAGTGCTGCGCTACGATGTTTACTTACCACCCAAAAACCGACGATGCTTCAAGTCAGTCTCCTGGATGATCTGGGTACCAAAGGCGGAGATGTGTGTGGAGGTACGATGTCGATGTTTATCGATATTATTTGAAATAAATTATAGCCTATTTCTGGTTATTCTTTGGTTTTGCTACGCTTGATGCTTTCAAGGCGTTCCAAAAGCGTTCGGGCTTTTGTGAGGTTGTTGGATACATCTTTGTAATTCGGATCGAGCGCATAAACCGATTCCCATTCGCCAATAGCATCTGCTAATTTTTGATCCCCAAAATATTCTAACCCCTTATTGTAATGGATCTCTTTATACGTATCTTCGCATTTTCGAATATTTTCATTGCATTTTTTACAGTCTTGATCATTTTCCAACGACGCCTTAAATTCGTCCCTTGCTTTTAGATATTGCTCTTTGCGGAAAAGCGTTAATCCTTGCTGAAAATGCGATTTTGCAATGTATTCGCGGGCTGATGAATCACTGGGATTAACATTTAATACTTTATTGAGTTCGGTAATGGCATCGGCGTATTCCTTATTTTCATATAATTCAATGCCAAGCTCCCTGTAATTCGCTGTCTGATCTTCAAATGTGGGGGTTTCTTCTTCTTTTGGTTTTTCGATCACTTTCTCGGTTGCCGGTGGTTCCTGGATCATTGGGACCTGTTTTTCTTCCTCTACCGTGGCTTTTGCTAAAAATGGAACACCTTCAACTTCAGGAATTTTTAGTTCTTGTCCGACCCTGACGCTGGTTCCCTGGGTTAGACCGTTAAATTCGGCGATGATATCGTATTTCGTGTAGTCTCCGTAATACATTGCGGCCAGTTTAGACAGACTCTCCCCAGGTTGAACGATGTGGGTAACACTGCGTTTAACCGTTATAATTTCCCCTGGCATCGATTCGGGGGATTCGCCGGTTTCGGTTTGAATTGTCGCTCGATCTGCGATAATCGGTATTCCTTCGACGACAGGAATTTTAATCTCCTGACCGACCGAGACTTTGGTGGCATCTTCTAGTTCATTGTACTCAGCGATGAGATGAAACTTACGATAGTCTCCATAGTATTTTTGTGCCAATGTTGAGATGCTTTCATCCGGTTGAATGGTGTGTACAATGTATCTCTTGACCTGCTCTATCTCTTTTCTCGTCGTCGTAAGCTTATCTTTTGCGCCCGCATGTTCCGGATTATAGCGCAGAGCCGTTAAAAACTCTTTACGGGCTTCGTTATATCGACCCCTGCTATGAAATCTAAGGCCGGTTTGATAGTGTTCCTCGGCCATCTTGTTGAGCTCCCGCTCGATTGAGGTGCTTTTTTCTTGGGCTAATTGATTTTTGGGATCTACCGCAATCGCAAGTTTGTATTGCTCCAGAGCCTCAACTAGACGGCCCTGCTTTTCGTTTTCCTGTGCTTTTGACAAATATTCTTGGCTAAGCTGGGTATTAGATTTTCGGCTGGTAGTCGAACAGCCGCTTATCAGAATAAGCAAAAGGACGGCGAGGATGATTCCGGTTTTATGCTTCATAAGGTTCTCACTTTAGTGAAAGTCGTTTAAATGTTTTGAGTCTAGTGATAAAGACTTGCTTGTCCCTTTTTAAAATTTGATCCCTTCTCAACGCTAGAGGGTTGGCGAAAAAAGGATTGCCTCCTCTTTTAACGGACATTGCCACTTTGTAACCTGCTTTCTTGGCCATTTGAATTGATTTTTGATCATAATATCCATAGGGATATGCCAGAAAATAAGTGTTTTGTTCCAATTTTTGATCGATAATTTTCTTGGAGCCATAAAGCTCCCTTTGAATCCTATTGATAAACTCCTGTTCGGTTTCCCCTTCTTTAGGATTGGTGAGATCGCTGTGATCAATGGTGTGCGAACCGATCGTGAAGCCTGCCGCCTTCATCTCTTTGAGTTGATTCCAGGTAATGGCCGTTTTGGAAACCCCAACAAAACTGGTATAAATGAATATTGTTGCCGTAAATCCATATTTCTTAAGTATCGGATAGGCAATATTATAAACGGAACGATAACCGTCATCCATGGTGATGAGCACAGATTTTTTCGGAATTCCTTGACGATATTCAAGAAAGGCAAGGAGCTCGTCACCTGTAATCGCGTGATAGCCATTTTCCTTCAGGTACTTCATATGAAGGTCAAATGTCTTTTCCGGCATGCAGAGAGGAGAGCTGCAACTTTCGGCAAAACGATGATAGGTCAGTATTGGAATCGTCTGATATCCATTGGAACTCAGTCCTCCCTTGTTGCGGTTTTTCAATGGAATCACAATGTTGTTGCCGTTGCCGAAGCTAACTCCTGGATTAGCCTCCTCAATCATCCAAGACTTATGTTTGCCCCCTAAGAATTTTTCCGCCAGCTCCGCGGGTGTTTGCGATTTTTGAAGCTGATAAACAATATAGTCTTTGGAACGAAAAATGGTATTTTCTGAAGATGTGACGGTTGTCGTCGTGGGTGCGCATGCATAAGAAACGAGCCCGAGTATGCATAAAAGCAACCAAAATAAGGATATGGTATTGGATCTGCATTGTCGTTGGGTTTGCATTTGAGCAAAGCCATTGGGGAACATATCAGCCCTCTGAAACGAGATGAGGCACAAAGATCATGGTCTGTGAAACTGCAGCAAATTGAACATATCTTCCAACTTTATGATATTATCATTAATCTGATTATTGCCTCCTTGTCAATTTAAATATCATTTCTAAATTTCAATTCTTAACGATCTTAGATGAAATCAATATACGGTCTTTATTTGGATAAACACTGAAAATTCCAACGGTTAATTTACTTGACTTTGATGTGTGTCCATAATACTTTTACTAGGTTGGGATCTGTCGCCTACCTTTCAAATTTGATCTGCCTTTATTGATTCTAAACGGCAACTAACGCCTGTCGATAACCATATAATTTCAGGGAGATAACTTCCAAATGGAGTCTATACAGCGCTTCGGCATTCGTTTAAATCCACGTTACATAATTTATGGTATTGTCATCTGGTGGCTCGCGATGCTCATTGGGTACTCAATTATAGCGATCCGATCGCACCGCCATAAAGACCGGTTAACAAAATCCGGAATTGAAATAACTCGGGAATTTTCCAAGCTTGCAAGCCTGCCGCTTTTAGAAAATAATGATCAAACCCTTCACACGTTGCTGACCAGTGCCGCTGAAAAAAAGGGTGTCATTTATGCATCCGTAGTTGATCATCGCAATAATGTTGTTGCCTTCACCGGAACTGGAAATCTAATGCCGGACAAGACTGAAGCAGCGCAATCAGCTGATGAAGTATCCAGCTGGGAGGGCGGATTTTCAAGTCATGCAACGTTGCTTAACTTTGCCTCAGACATCACTTATTCCGGGACTAAAATTGGAGAGATTTTTATCGGCCTTTCAACCACCGAAACCCGTAATACGAAAACGCATTTCATCATCTTAGCTGGCTTAAGCATATTAGCGTTGTTAGTTGCGATCGTGGTTTTTCGTTACAACAATATCAAAGCATATATTGAGAAAACCACAAAAGTTGATCGGTGGAAGCGAGCAGGAGATTCAACTCAAAAAGATATTCTTATCTCCTGTCCTTTATGCGGGACACCGAAACCGTTTTCCGACAATGTGTTCAATCATTCTATTATAGACCCATTAGTTACCACTTCAGCCTCAAAACCCGAGACGAGTGCTGGAGTTGGTGATGACTCGAAGAGGATTCATGAGCGCGAACTCTCAAAAAACGCAGATTTCTCCGGGATTAGACGGCAAATCATATTGCGCTGTACCGAGATCATAAAAAAATTGGTCGTCTGACACCTGATTTAGAACATGAAGGAGGTTTTTCATGCTCGTCAATGAAATTGCCACGATGACAGCGGTCAAAGTTAAGGAGGTTACAACAAGCACCTTCACCAGGGTAGTGAGAGGAATGAAAAGCGTATCCCAAATAAAATTTTTTGAGCGCAACCGAAAGACAATCGGCATTTGCCTTTCCATTTTGCTTGTCGTTAATATTGCTGGGTATATCAGTTATCGCTTTGCGGTCACACGAACCAATGATGCATTTTATAGACAGGGACTGTCAGCGGCCCAAAACCTAGCGATCAAAAGCGGACCGGCTGTCCTGGAAAATGACATCTTAGCACTCAACGTGGCAGTCAAAGAATTACAGATGATGAGGCAGCTCAAATTTGCTGCGATTTTGGATCACAAAAACAACATCCTGGCACACACACAGCCGGGCATGATAGACAAGGTGTTTGAGTCTTTGCAGAATGAAAAACCAATCGATACGACTGACGGCACTATAATTACGGCAGGTATGTCGCCAGATAAA
This sequence comes from Desulfobacterales bacterium, assembly GCA_050121225.1. GTDB lineage: Bacteria > Desulfobacterota > Desulfobacteria > Desulfobacterales > JAFDCJ01 > JAFDCJ01. The sequence continues at coordinate 548 of JASFJP010000294.1, read as the reverse complement.
GCAAAAGTTGTCAGTTTTTTTGAAAATATTGTTTTTTCAGAAGTTGAAATCGGAAGGGTTTGCGTCGCCTTAACCGCCACCGAACTTGATCAACGCCTCAATCAATTGAGATCGTTTTATGTATTTGGGATTGTCCTGACGATAGTTTTGCTGAGCATCGTGCTGCTTGGGTCGGACCGCTGGGCTCGAGCCAAGGCACGTAAGCTCAGCCAGGATATTGAAAGCATGCAACGAATCGGTCCTTATCTTTTACAAAAAAAGGTTGCCCGGGGAGGCATGGCTGAACTGTATTTGGCAGATTATGTCCGGGAGGACGGGTTTCGGAGAAAGGTCGCGATTAAACGCATCTTACCTCACCTTGCAGGCAATACCGATTTTATTAAAATGTTCACCCGCGAAGCCAGATTGGCGGCGTTGTTGCAGCATCCCAATATTGTCCAGATTTTTGATTATGGAAATATTGAACACGCGTACTTTATCGCCATGGAATATATCGACGGGAAAAATTTGGGGGAGATTCTTTCGATTTTCAAACAGGGTCTAACCGT
>JASFJP010000293.1:0-6303 GCA_050121225.1 Desulfobacterales bacterium | reverse complement strand
AATGGTGATGAAAATTCCTCCTGGATCTTTTCCGGGCATAACAAATTTAGCAATAACGCCAACAATCAACCCCAGAATAATCCAAGTAATAAATCCCATGACACCCCCCTTTCATGTTCGTTTAAAAACTCAACCGACCTGCTGATGGATCAATACAGAAAACCTGGCATCAATCCCATTGTCTGCAGGACATCGTGGATGAGTAGTGCCGTCTTTGAATCTGTAATCATTCATTTAATAGGTAACCTTGCGTGGCAACTCCTTTGCCTGCTCTATCCAATTGGATACTTCTGCAAGTGAAGGTACCTTGCGCACGAGCTTTTTGTCTAGGTTGACTTCTTCTAATTTTTTATGCAGATTTTCAGGTTTTCGCTGACCTAATTCAGGTATGGTATCCACACCTGCCGCTTCTAATAAGTCAGCATATTCCTCACCGATTCCTTTAACACGAAAAAGATCTGCCATGTTAACCCATCGCAAAATCAATTTCGGATTTATGTCTGCCGTTTTGGCCACTTCCATCCGGCCTTGTGGCGATGCGCATTTTTCAATCAGAGTTTCAACATGTTGAATACCTGCCTGCTGCAGCCTAGCGGCATAATTGGAACCGATACCTTCGATTTCTGAAATTTTTTTCATTAGCATTCTCCTTTTCTGTTTTTTGCCCTTCAGGGCCTGTTCGTAGATACAGTCAAAAGTTAATCAATTACTTTTACCGATCTGTTTACAGGTAAGCGTAAAAAAATTTGGGGGTTATCTACAAGACCCGAGTGACGTCTCTTAGAATTGAGCTTTTAAGATAACCACGAAAAATATTTTAAAATCAATAGATTTATGAACCGTTATGTTTGGTATTTAGAAAAAATAAAAACAAGTACCGTGCCAATATTTTTTTTAGAATTGATCGATTTCCAAACTATCTGTAATCTCAGCTAAATTGGCTGAATGAGATACCGGTGAGCCTTGCTGCGACAAACGGTCGAATGGGGCATGTCCCCCAAAGATGAGCCAAACACCCCAATTTTCTTGAACCGATCGCTTTCAATCTTGCCAAAATTCAGAGTTATCAAAACTCGTGATATCCGTATCATTGGGAAGTTCATGGCTTTGCACTCTGATTAACGATACATTCGGGGCCAAAAGGTTTAAAAACAACTAATAGTTGTGGCAGCACCGTCAGCGCGGCAATTAATGCAATGACCATGGCCAATCCTGTCAACAAACCAAAATAAATGCTGGGGATAAAATTGGAAAGGGCCAAAATTGAGAAGCCAATAATAATTGTCAATGAGGTATAATAAAGTGCATTGCCGATGCTTGAGTGACACTGATGAACGGATTTAATGTAATTCCGCGCCATGTTAAACTCATGTTTGAATCTATAAATATAATGAATTGTGTTATCGACACCAATGCCGATACTGATCGCTGCGATGGTGATGGTCATCATATCAAGAGGAATTCTCAGCCAGCCCATTACCCCAAGGACAATGTCAATAGCCAGTAAATTGGGTGTGATCGCAATCAATGCCACTTTCAAAGATCTAAACAAGATTGTAAACATACATACGAGAGCCAAAATTACGACACCAAGGGTGAGGATCTGTGAACTGAAAAGACTCTGTAACATATTGTTGTACAGCACCAGCAAACCGGCTAAACGGACGTGCTCTTCCCCTAAACCGAGTTGACTGGTCAAATCATAACGTATCTTTTTCAACAGGGCGTTGCGTTTCAATTCTTTTTGGGAATCCTTCACACGAATTGAGAAACGCAGCTGGTTGTATTCTGGCGCTACATATGGTTTCATCAGCATACGCTTAAATGCAGCCGGCAGCTCACCGTAGAGCATGGCCAATTGAAAGTTGTCTAGCGGTTTATTCTCGTTCAATTTCTCAGCTATCTTCATTATCGTTGCCAGTGACAGTACTTTTCCAGTTTCCGGTAGGCTGTCAAGATAATCATGGATTTTAGCAACCAATTCCATCTTGTCGGCTGTAAACCAGTATTTATCATCATTTCCCGTTTCATCGAATTCATCAAACTCGTCAAAGGCCCCGTTCATTTCTTCCTCTGTTTTAACAGCAGCTATGGGTGCTGATACTTTCGGTTTAACAATTTCGACAATCACATCAAGAGGCGTGGTGCCCCCCAGATTTTGATCAATGACTTTCATGCCTTGGTATATTTCGGTCGTATCTTTAAAATAATTAATAAAGCTGTTTTCAACGGCCAGTCGGGTAATCCCGACAGCACAGATGATAAAAGCAATAAAGCTTATGATCAGTATCATGCGGCCATGGGTTTCAGTGAACCGCGCTAAAAGCGCCGTCAACGAGAAACGCAATTTATGTTTAATGTGCGGAGTAGTTTTTCCTAACAGGATCAAAGCCGTTGGAAAAATCAGAAAGGTCGATATCAATGAGACGATAATACCTGCACTCATCATCCAACCAAAGGTGATGACAGGTAAGATATCACAGAAGAGCAGCGAGCCGAATCCGGCAATGGTTGTAAGGGCAGCGTAAAAGCAGGGCGTCAGCATTAAACGGACGGTATCGAGGATAAGTATTCGCTGCTCAGTTTCAGGATTGTGGAACAAAAGTTCTCTGTACCGCACAATCAAATGGATTGTGATGGCCATGGTGATGATAAGCTGCAGTGAAATGAAGTTGGAAGATATCACCGTTACCGGCCAGCCAAACATTCCCAAAAGTCCCGTCATGCAAATTACGGAAAAGGTGCAGCAAAGAATCGGTAATAAAATCCAGCGCATTTTTTTAAAGATAATGCTCAAAATTATTACCAGAAAGAAGGGTACCCCAAGGCCGAAGGTCTTTAAATCATTCTTAATAAAGCTGATTAGATCATCTGCAATCATACTGACTCCGCCTAAAAAAAGTTCGGCGTCCGGCCGGTACTTCTCCATAATTGCACGGATCGCGGCAATATCCTGATGCCGAATCTTTTTCCTCGTATCGCGGTGTTTGTGTAATTCATTTGTGACTCTGATGAATTCAGCATTTTCTGCTTCAGTAAGCTGCTTTTTTGCCTGTTTCTCCTGAAAATAGTCATTGCGGGCCCGCAACTCCTGATATTTTTTATCAGTTCGGAATTTGATCTGAAGGGCCGTTGTCTTAAGATCCGGACTGACCAGCAGATTTTTGTAAAGGGGACTATTGCTGAACTCAATCCTGGCCAGTTTTCGATCTACGGATGGCGAGTCCAAGGTATTGACATCGGATACCATATCCTTGAGTGGTAGGGATGGACTTTCTAACAGAGGGGCGTCAAGAATCGAAATCACCGATGATACGCTTTCCAACTGCGCCAACTCGTCCCGCAGTCGGGTCAAATTTGCCAATGTCTTATCTGAGAACAAATCGCTTTGGGGAGTATAGGCGATCAATAAATAATCATCCTCCCCATAGCGTGATTCTATAAGTCGCGCGTATTGTAAGTCTTTGTCAGTTTGGAGAATTAACGTCTCTGCTGACGCATCAAGCCTAAAGTTCTTTGTTTGGTAGCCAAGAAAAGATACCACTGCCAGCAAACAAAGTATTGTGATTCCCGGCCACCTCAGGATGACCTTGTCGAAGAAACGTGTTATCTGAGAATGTAGTTTCGTCATACTATGGCTCTAGTCCGGGGATTGATCTTTTAGTTGTTAACTGATTTTTCCAATTCTTGCATGAGATCCTCAATAGTCCCATTTTGCAGTATCGGAATAAATTGAGACCGATAGCTTCGTATGATGCTGACACCTTGAATCTCAATGTCATAGATTTTCCAGTTGTTCTGTGATTCATACAGCTTGTATAAAATGGATGTCTTTTGGTCTTTTGAGACCAGATGGGTTGGAATTTGAACCTTATTTTTAATCTGGATAGGCGCTTCAAAAATGATTTTCTCATCTGTATAGCGAATCAATTTCTGGAGATATGACGTCTTGAAAACTTGAGTAAAAAGTTTTATAAATCTTTGTCTGTCTCCGTTGTTCAGCTTGGGCCAGTAATTTCTCCCCAATGTGAGCTTGGCCATTAGAGAAAAATCGAACATTGGTGCCATGATTTCTTCTATTTCTTTGGTCTTTACCTGAAGGTCGACATCTTCTTTCTGCAACACTGCAATAGCTGCGTTCAGTTTGCTTTTTAGGGCGTTTTCAGCAGTGGTTTTATCGTCCGCCGCCACGGTATGGCTCAGAATGAGCAAGCCCAAAACAGCATTATAAAAAATTTTTATACTTGTATTCATTATTTTTAATTTCAGCTCAAAGTTTAAAGATTAATTTTTACGCCTTAATGCCATTATCGTGAGGTCTGTGTCTATTTTTTAAATGTCAGCAGCAAACAGCGCGTTATAGGAAAATCCCAAAGAGGCTAACGCCAATATGAATACTACAATTCTAGATTTTTTTTCATCATATCCTCCATTTTGCAGCTAAAATTCAAAGAGAATCGAAGTGATGTGCCAGTTAGCGTCTTCTTGCCTATGGTTGGATCGGAAAAAAAGAAGTCTGACTGACAAACTTATAAATGCAATAGTAAGCATAAATGGGCTGGGAGCAAGAATGCATTATTTACAATCAGTAAAGCAATCCCCTGAACATTTAGGATGAGATGGAGTTGAGACTGTAGTTTCCAAAATTACGCGGTCAAACAGGTGGGTGCGGCTGGAAATTTATAAGTATAGATCCGGGTTCATAGCGCCCGGCTTTGGTTCACCCCGGAGGGGTGATATGGATGGTAATGTTTACAAGCAGTGTTAAGGTTTCAGGTTTCGGGTGTCAGATGTCAGCGACCGAATTCGACCCGCTGTGTCGCCTTGAATGCAGCGATCTGAGCACTTCAATTGTTAACGTGTGACAGGGTATTTCTTAGCGCTCCAATCAACGATTCCGTGGCGCAGGTTGCTAATTCGAGTGAAACCGTTGTCGATCAACATTTTTGAGGCAACCGTACTGCGATTTCCTGTGGCGCAGTATACAAGTATATCTTTGTCCTTGTAGCCGGACAACTTACTCAAATGATTATCTAAAACCTGGACTGGGATTAGCACCGCATCTTTTAGGTGACCCCTTTCATATTCCCCTGGAGTCCGGACATCAAGTATAAGAGGGCGATCGGATTTTAAAAACTCGGCTGCTTCCTGTGATGTGAACTCTCTGTAATTGGATTGCTGGTAATCATGGACGGTTATAGCGCCTATCACCTCTCCCAAAGTAAAGGTGAAAGTCCCGGCTTTTTTCATCTTAAAAAAGGGTACGTCTTTCAAATTATTGGAGATTTTTTCGTTGATGGCGAGGTCGGGTATCGAAAGGGTCGTATCCTTAGAAGATTCATTTAATTTGAATTTGATATAGTCTCCGCGGTACACGTTTAATTGGATGTTTTTTTCGGTATTCGGGATCGGAATGATGCGGTACCCGTTGATAATTTCACCTGAGATTTCCTGATTGGCTACCGTTGTGTGGACATCTTCCGGCGAACAGCTCGACATGAAGCCTGAAATGAGAATGAAAAGTATAATGATGATTCTTGGCATCTTTATCTTAACCTCGCTATATTAACGGCATGAGTGTTCAACTAAGGGTGGGTTCACTCAGTTCGAAACTCAGGTCAATATTGTATTTTTTAATTCGTTTCCAAATCGTTACTCTGCTCACACCCAAAATACGGGCGGCTTCTGACTGATTCCCACCGACCCGACGCAGGGTATGAATCAACTTCGTGCGTTCTTCCTCCCGGGAGGCAGCGTTTTGAATGTGATGGATTGGAGGTTTTTTACTCATGGCGTTGATCTTTGGAGGTAAGTGTTCCTTGCCAATCCAGTTTTCCGAGCACAGGACAAATGCATACTCAATCGCATTGCGCAGTTCGCGAACATTGCCCGGCCAAGTGTAGGCAAACAGGGCTTCCATGGCGTCGGGGGTGAGGCCGTAAATTTCTTTTGCGCCTTTATCTGCATGTTGTTCAATAAATTTTTGAACGATAAGAGGGATATCCTCGAGTCGTTCGGAAAGGGACGGGCAATTTAAGGGGAAGACGTTGATCCGAAAGAACAGGTCTTCCCGAAATAAACCCTGGCCGATCAATGTTTCAAGATCCTTGTTTGTTGCAGAAATAATTCGCACATCAACCGGTATGGGCCGATGGTCACCGACGCGTTCAATCACTCTTTCTTCGAGGACCCTCAGCAGCTTGACCTGAGTCGACAATGGAATATCACCGATTTCATCTAAGAAGATCGTTCCCTCATGGGCCGCCTCGAAGCGACCGATTCGAGTGCGATCGGCTCCGGTGT
>JASFJP010000292.1:0-6321 GCA_050121225.1 Desulfobacterales bacterium | reverse complement strand
TTCTGCCGCATTATTCACCAAAAAATCAACCCGCCCAAACGCTTCTTCCGCCTCTTCAAATAAACGGCTGACATTCTTCGGATCTCGAAGATCTCCTTCCCAAGACGCTGCTTTCCCACCAGCCTTTCGGATAGATGCCACCACCTCATCGGCTGTTTTTCTCTGTTGTTCAGAAAAGAACCCTAACCCTGGTTCCTGCGAATCACAGTTACTCTGATCCTTATAGAGAAAATCGATTTCTTGGCGAAAGAAGTGAATGAACAAATTGGCACTTTGGGAAGAAAAAGCTCTTGCAATGGCGGCACCAATGCCAAAAGGATTATTTCCCCCCGTTACAAGCACAACTTTATCTTTTAACCCCGAATCGATCATGATTTTTTCCGCTTTTTACGTAATTTTAAATTCCTATAAAACAGATGGCAGGGCGCTGACGACCTCTGTCGTGATGACGCCCTGCTCAGAAATTCAATGGATCTCTTAGGAGCTGGCTACGCACAATTTGAGAGGTTTTTTCATTGTATCTTTGCCTGATTTTTCGGTTAAAGAGTAAGGAAAACCAGTGCCGATTATGGTACAGACGGTGAATCAGAGGCTTAGGGACCGCTCAACAGGTGGATATGAAGAATAGAGAGAGCCGATAACGAGAACGGAGGTCAGATGTCAAATTCAACACCAAAAGGGCAACCTGCTAGAATTTTTACATTTTTAACATACTTGTTGTCAAGAGAAAACCATTTTAAGGGATAAACTTGTGGTAGATCCAGCCCCAAAACTCACAAGCTGGTCCATACTCTGGATCAAGGACTGTAGCTTCCTTAAATCGCTTACAGGCCAGTACATTATCATGCTCATTCCAACTTCCATTCCCTTGATTATCTTTTTTTACCTATACATCTTGCCATTGTAATACAATTTGGCTAATTTAACAGAATTCTATCATTTTGCCCCGGTAAGAATGCATTTTTAATTAAAGACTTACGGCCAAGGGCCCGAAATAGTATATGGAATAAAATTTGTATTGGAGGATTTAAAATCTAATAATGAACAACAAACCTAAAACAATTTTAATGGCCGATGATGATGAAATAGTATTAAATGTTGGGAGAAAAATGTTAGAACGAATGGATTTTAATGTCCTGACCGCTAAAGATGGGCCGGAGGCAATCAAAGTTTATAAAAACAATAAAGATAAAATAGATCTGGTCATATCAGATACAGTCATGCCGGGTGATGGTGAGCAGTTACTTAAAGAAATAAGAAAAATCAATCCTGATGCGAAAATTATCATGACAAGTGGCGATGTAAGCAAAAAGTTTGGTATAGCGAAACTCAAAGTTGAAGGCTTTATTCAGAAACCGTACTCTTTTAATGATTTGTCTGAAATAATATCTAAGGTTTTGTCATAATGAATCTTACTTCTTCGGGGATTGGATGTCTCCTATTATTCAGGTATGACTTTAAAATGCTTTCAGCCGATTTGATCTGACGAAAAAATAGGGTGGCTCACGATAATGCGTCTCGATGGTGAAAGGAGGTAAAAACCATCATGGCATACCTGAACCACCACTTTGATGGGACAGAGGATAAAACATATCAACGTTTTAGGCAGGTTCAACCGCATAGTGGGGCAATGCATAGCAATAGGTTCGATTCCACAATGAAACTGCTTCTATGAGACTTTCACAGTTAGGCGTCTGATTGCCACATACCGCGCACACTATCACAAAGTTATTGTGCTCATTAATTTCATAGGTGACCTGTGCTATACCGCCACAGTCACAATCTTGTAGTTTCATGACTCGTATAATGCACCCCTCACCGCAAAAGAAATGAGCTTGAATCTAGCGCGGCGGCAAGTGTGCCAAATTTTTAAGGATAAAAGTTGAAATCAGAGAATTAGTATAAGTGTCTCATGTATAATGAGACAAAAATAAGGGTAACGGTTACAAATTCAAAATGGAGATAGGCGGCAGACGGGCGGTGTCTTTCATAAGCTTTATGTCATTCTTTTATTCTGGTGTGTTGCGATTTATAGAAGCAGAAATCTGCGTTCCGACTATGGTTTCGTACCCGGTACTGCCCAAAAAACGCTTTAAAGCATAGGGTTGAGAGTTGGTTTTTTAGCCAAATACGATGCCGAGGCTTGTAAAACGGTACCAAATTCTAAACAAATTACATCCCTGAGTCATTCAGGTGTTCATCAATCATGAAAGACGCATCAGGTTTTGCTGAATACGGGCAGCATTGTATGCTTAAGCGCGTGTTCCTGATGATTCCGCCAGTTTCTGGAGGTCCTGTTTGCCGGAGAACAGGCGGTAATTCCGGTAGCCTAAATCGTCACGCTCCCACCCCAGTTGGGGCGTATTAAATGATTCACTCCTCTGCATATCGAAAATCGCAACAGTCACCGCCTTCCATGATTGTTGTGGTTCGCTTTAATGTTATTTTTGGATTAAATCCTTCCAAAAAGTAAAAATCTCTAAGACAAGAAAGAATGCATCCAAGATTTTTGATCCCAAATTTCTCGTACATCTCAGCGTATCGACAGTGGGTAACATCAAAAAATAATTCCTTGTCGCTTTCCTTTACCATTTTTATTTCCAGTGCATCGTCCTTGGCCCATACTTCTTTCGCAATTTTAGATAGTTCAGAAATAGAATTTCCTGAATATGCTTCCGCTAAAGTTTTACCGGATAATAACGCATCTTCTCTGATAACTTTTTTTGCTATGCCGATAGCTTTTTCGTAACCCATTTCATCAGCAAATCCTTTTATGAGTGATGAAACAAGCGGTGCCTGTACTTCTCTGCGTTTGAGATGTGTTATCTTCATGCTAGGATTCTTCTCATCCTTCATCTTTTTCACCTTTCTTGATTTAAATATCAATGTTCTAATATTTAAGGATACATACAGTCCATCCTAATTTTACCTAACCAGCAATTCAAGTGGTATGTTGTCCTTTAACCAATCCACTAATATATGTTTTACCCCATATAATAAAATGATATATATGGCAAATGAAGGCTGCCCAAGATGGAGGGAAAAAATGGCTTTTAAAAAAATGATTACCGCTGTGGATACGCATGCTGGAGAACCCATGCGCGTGATTACCGGCGGGGTTCCTCATATTCCCGGTTCAAGTGTTTTTGAGAAAATGAAATGGCTGCAGACTGAAGGGGATGATCTGAGGATGCTGATGCTCCGGGAGCCGCGTGGTTATCCTCCCGTTTGCTGCAATCTCCTTGTTCCGCCGTGTCATCCTGATGCGGATGCCGGGTTTATTGTAATGGAGCAAACTGAATATCCCCCCATGTCCGGGGGAAATACCATTTCAGTGGTCACAGTCCTTTTGGAAACCGGGATTCTGCCCATGAGAGAGCCGGTAACCGAATTGACCCTTGAATCGCCAGCTGGCCTCATCGGGGTCAAAGCCGATTGTGTTGACGGAAAAGTGGTCAATGTGCTCTTCGAAAATGTACCCGCCTTTGCCACCCACACTGACGTCGAGATCGATGTTAAGGGTCTGGGAAAGGTTACTGTGGATGTGGCATGGGGAGGTATGTTTTATGTCATAGCCGATTCCGGGCAATTTGACGGCCTTGAGCTTAAGGCGGAAAATGGAAGAGAAATTACGAGTATCGCTTCCAGATTGGGGGCTGCGGCTGCCGGACAACTTCCGGTGGTTCACCCGGAAAATCCGGAATTTAAAAATGTTACCATTTCCCAAATTTCCGGGCCGCCGACTCACCCCGAAGTCCACCTTAAAAACGCGGTCACAGTAGCAACGGGATTTCTGGACTGGAACAAACCTGCTACCTGGACCGGTGCTCTTGATCGCTGTCCCTGCGGCACGGGAACGTGCGCCAAAATGGCTGCCCTCTATGCAAAGGGTCAATTAAAACTGAACGAAGATTTCAACCATGAAGGTCTTTTGGGAAACATTTTTACCGGACGGCTCCTCGAAGAGACGACTGTGGGATCCTATAAAGCCGTTGTGCCGACTCTCAGCGGACAGGCCTGGATCACCGGATTTAACACTTATGTGCTTGACCCCTCTGATCCATTCCCAGAAGGGTTCCGGATGGGTGATATTTGGCCCATGTAGAAAGCCGGATGCCCGGAAACGGCGACTACACAACAATAAATGAATGATCGTTTATTTTAGTGCCATGAGAACAAAGGATGATGAAAAAGTAGCAGCCCTATTTGAGGCCACGTTTAAACTGGTCAATCAAATCGGATTCGCCTCCAGCTCGGTGTCCAAAATTGCTAAGGAAGCCAGTGTATCTCCGGCCACAATATATGTGTATTATAAAAGCAAAGAGGACTTTTTAGTATCCAACCTACATCGAAATAAAACTTGATCTAAGCAAGGCCCTACTTAGGGATATTAACGACAAGCTGCCGATCAGAGATATATTGAGAAATGTATGGGTTAACATGTTTGGATATATCTCTGACAACTTGGAATATTATAAATTTGTCGAACAATTTTCCAATTCGCCTTACGGTTCTTTAGTTAATAAACATGAAGTGGAGCAATATTTTGTTCCCACGATCACTATGACCATCTCAACAAATACTCGGTACAGCATTTAATTGATAAGTCAGATACGTTTATCGTCCCACTGGCAGTCGGTGCCCGTCTTGTGGACTGTGGGGTACCCCGGGATAAAATCGTTGAGTTGGATTGGTGGCAAGAACGCTTGCTTGATCAAAATTTGATGGTCGCTGCAACTCCGGCGCAGCATTTTTCCGGGCGCGGTATCACCGACCGCAATAAAACGCTATGGGCATCATGGGTTATCAAGACGCCATTTCATAAAGTATTTTTCATTGGAGACTCGGGTTATTTGTTTTTGAGTATTCTTTTCCTCTGGTTTAAAGTGTATCCCATGGCATGGTTTAATTTCATGTTCAGCGTACCGGTATTTGTGTTTTTATATTTTATAAACCACAAGGGGCGTCATGGTCTTGCTTTTTACTGGCTTTCACCGAGATACTGTTCCATCAGATATGCTCGGTGTATTTTATCGGGTGGGCCAGCGGCATGCAGTATTGGTTGATTTATCTTGCCGGTCTGACATTACCATATGGTATGGCGTTTACAACAACAGCACCCGCGAATTGACTTATGCCAGCGGTGGTCACCCACCGGCACTTTTTTATGATGGAACCTATACAGATGGGTCCAATGCTACTTTTTTGCGGACAGCCAATAAGGCCATCGGAGCAATGCCGGATGTTATCTATGAGAAAAGTAAACATCTGGTTGATGAACAAGCTAAATTATATATTCTCTCAGACGGGGTCTATGAGGTTGAAAAATCGGATGGGTCAATGTGGCAATTTAAGGAGTTTTCGGATTTTATGGCCAAAATTAAAACTGACGGACGGTCAGCTTTAGATCGTCTTTATCAACATGCTCTAAATTTAGGAGACGCAGATAAATTTGAGGCTGACTTTACTATAGTGGAAGTGGCTTTCGGATAAAACATTTTTAGGATATATCTTTACTCTTGAAATGATACCTTCATTGCAGATTTATCGAATTGATTCAATGCTAAGTATAAAACTTCATTAGCGTTCTCCTTAGGAACAGCTCGGAAACCGGCAGGTATCGCAGTCCATGCACAGGCCTCCGTGACCCAATTCGGCAATCTCAGTCGGGGATATCGGCTCGCCGATCAGTACCCGCGGCAGAATGAGATCATAGATAGTTGTCGGGTGATAAAACACACTGGCCGGAAGCCCCGGAATCGTTGTATTGTCCAGAAGTGCATACAAGAACATGGCCCCGGGTAAAACGGGACTGCCGTAAGCCACTATCTTTGCACCGGTTTTTTTAACACCTATTTTGGTAACATCATCCGGGTCGACCGAGAGCCCGCCAGCGGTCAAAACCAGTTCACAGCCATTCTTTTTTAAATCAAGCACAGCGTCGGCAATCGACTGCGGCTCATCGGGGACGATGATTTTTTTTACAAACTCACAGCCGTAGCCTTTTGCTTTTTGGGCGACATATTTGTCAAATTCGTCTTTAGGCCTTTTTCAGCTGCTCGCTGTCAATGGGCAGTCCCCGCAGGCGCACACCCACAGCACTGGCAATGGCGTTGGCCACCGCCGGAGCCACCGTGGGGATGCCCAACTCGCCGATACCCCCGATCTTGTGACGGCTTTGAGCGATATGCACCTCGATTTCGGGCACCTCGGTCATGGTCAAAAGAGGGTATTCATCGAAATTGGCGGTCTGCACCCCGCCATTTGCAAATCTGATCCGCTCATAAAAGGCCACGCTGAGGGCCATGATCGCCCCGCCTT
>JASFJP010000291.1:0-6327 GCA_050121225.1 Desulfobacterales bacterium | reverse complement strand
TGAATGACTACGCTAACCCAACGCATTATGCATGGCAGGCGGGTATTCAGGATTCGGTATTCGATATTTACCTAATGGAGTTTCATTTTCGATCAAACTGGCCCATTCGGTGGCCAGCGGCTGGGCTGAACTCTGAACCTTAAAGCCTTTCCCTATTAAACCATCCCTTTGAACGCGAAAAATGTCAACGATAGAATGCCGGCAGTGACCAGGGCAATGGATGTGTCCTGCAGGGGCCGGGGGACTCTGGCCAAAAGAATACGCTCGCGAACGCCGGCGAAAAGAATTAACGCCAATCCAAATCCAACAGCATAGGCAAAGGACGCGACCAGAGCTTGCAAAAACGTGTACTCTTCGTTGACGTTAATTAAGCAGACACCCATGACGGCGCAATTTGTGGTGATTAAAGGTAAAAAGATACCCAAACCGGCATAGAGAGCAGGGATGCTCTTTTTTAAGAACATTTCGACAAATTGCACCAGTGAGGCGATCACTAAAATAAATGCCACGGTGCGCAGATATTCTAGATTAAATTTCACCAGGAAAAATGTATTGGTAACCCAGGTGATGATGCCTGCCATAACCAGGACGAAGATGACTGCCATGGCCATTCCAACGGCCGTCTCCATTTTTTTGGAGGTACCTAAAAACGGGCAGTTACCCAGATACTGCGCCAGAAGGATATTGTTGATCAGGATACAGCTGATCGCCAGAACAAAAAATTCCCCCATTGTGTTCTCCTATTTATTTCCTGCCAGGTTCATTACGCAAAGCATCAATCCCAGGGCCATGAAGGCTCCGGGAGCCTCGATCATAAAGGTAAAGGGTTGAAACGAAGGTCCGAATATCTGAATGGGTGTCACCCAGAATGTCAGGGCACCGGTTCCGAGCAATTCCCGGACTGCAGCCAGAGCCATCAATGATAATGTAAAGCCGATGCCGATGCCGAGACCATCCAACAATGATCGAAATACACCGTTTTTAGAAGCAAACGCCTCGGCGCGGCCTAAAACGATGCAGTTGACGACAATCAACGGAATAAATATACCTAGTTTGAGAAAGAGCGGATAGGCAAATGCCTGCATGGCCAGTTCCACAACTGTTACGAAGGTGGCAATGATGACGATGTAACAGGCAATTCTAACCTTTGGCGGAATGACTTTGCGCAGGCAGGAGACCAACACATTCGAGCAGACCAGGACAAAGGTTGTCGCAATCCCCATTCCCCATCCGTTTTCAATTGATTTGGTTACCGCTAAAACGGGACAGAGTCCCAAGACCAGTCGAAAAGGCGGTACTTCATCCCACAATCCTTTTACAAATTCCTGTGCCAGAGATTTCGCCATTTAAATCCCCTTATTTAATTGCTTGCTTTATTTGTTCCTCCAGTTGAGGCTTCAGCTTCTGATAAATTTCACCTGCTTCGGTGGTTGCGGTAGAGACGGCGCGCGACGTAATCGTGGCACCGCTGATGGCGTTGATGGAGCCACCATCCTGGGTGACTTTGATAGGCTTTTCGATCGAAAGCCCCTTGTACTGTGCTACAAAGTTCGGATCTGATTTGGCCTTGGCGCCCATGCCGGGCGTTTCTCCATGGGTAGTGACCCCCACTCCCAATAATTTGTCGTCCTTTACATCGATACCGACCATTAAGCCCACATCGCCGCCGTATCCCTTTCCGAATGTTTCAAATGCAACTCCCCGCGGTTCGCCATTGAGGACGCCGACAAAAAACGTCCTTTCGGCATCTCCATCCTTTATGGTGAACCGGTCGGTGATCGGATTATTGGAAGCCCCTTCGAAGATGGTTCGAACCGCAGGACCTTTGACAAACTCCAGCACTTGATTGTCGATTCGTTCCTGGGTTCCGTTGCGGATATAAGCCAGCAGGCCTCCCGAAAAGCAGCTCAAAACAGTCAGTATAACCACCATTTTTATCATTTCTCGCATATTACACAACCTTTCCCAGAGCTTTTGGTTTGATCTTGTCCAGCAATGGTTGGATCATATTGATGACCAGAATAGCCAGAATAACACCGTCGACATAAGCGCCGATATTACGAATCAGAACGGTCATGATTCCACCGGTTGCCCCATAGATGAGCATGGGAATCGTGTTTACCGGCGAGGAAGAATCCTCGGTAGCCAGGAAAAACGCCCCGATGAGAGTATAACCTGTTAAAAGATGAAAAGCGGGGCTGACAAAACGGACCGGATCGATTGAATTAAACAAAAAGGAAGAAAAATACACACCCGCCAGGAAGGTTAAGGATATCTCCCAGCGGATGAAGCCTCTCAGGATTAAATAAATACCACCCAAAATTAGGCCCAGACCGAAGGTTGCGCCAATGCCTCCGATTTGTTTACCCATTAGAAGATTCCAAAGATCAAATTTTTCGATGCCTAGCGCACCGAAATTTTTTGCTGCTGAGATCGGATAGGCGGTAGCGAATGCAAAATCGTAGTTTAATAGCATTCCATCAAAATCGAATAGATGTTTCCAGGATACCATCATAATCGCTATCGCTAACGCTACCGGATTGAATGCGTTGCTGCCAATTCCTCCAAAGATCTGTTTACCGATTACCACCGCAATAAACGTTCCGGTCAATACCGCCCACCAAGGCATGGTTGCAGGTACCAGCATTCCAAAAAGCAATCCGATCACGGCGGCATTGCCATCACCGATGGCAATCGACCGTTTCGTTACCCAGTTGATGGCCAATTCCCAAAAAATTGCTGTGGCAACCGACAAACACACGACAGCAACCGCCGGTATTCCAAAAAAATAAAAACCGGCCAACACTGCCGGCAATGCGGCCAATATGGTGTGATAGCTTCGTTCGGTAACCCTGTTTCCGTTGTGCCAAAATGGAGCGTGTGAAACAATCAGTTTTTTTTGCTCAAGCATTCGTTTCCTCCGCTGCTTTTGCCCGATCCAGTTCATATTTTGCCAGTTTAATGTATTGATATATGGGAATCTTGGATACACACACGAAACTGCACAGACCGCAATCAATACAGGAAAGCAGATCATAGCTTTCGGCAGCTGCCTCATATTGCCCGGCCTCTAAGAATCTAACGAGAAGATTTATCTGGATGTTCGCAGGGCACGCTCTGACGCAATCGCCGCAGTTTATGCAGGGATATTCGGAAGTGTAAGCTGCGTTTGATCGATCCAGAACCACAAGGCCGTCAGTGTCGGGTTGAATGGGGTGTTCCAAAGAATACACCGCTGAACCCGTCATGGGGCCTCCAAAAATGATGCGGTCCTCCTCGTTAATGGAAACGCCATAGGTTTCCAAAATATCTTTAATCGGGGTTCCAATTTTGGTTTCAATTATTCGCTGGTTTCCGTCCTTTGTGATCAGCGTAAGTGATTTGGTTACTGGAACCTGATCAGAGGCATAGGCACTGCCTATTGATGCGACTGCCTCGGAGCTAAAAAAACAAACACCTAAATCTTCACAGCTTTTCCCGGCCGGGACTACCTCTCCCAGAATATTTTTCATGATTAATTGCGGCAGTGCCGACGGATAACGGGTATCAATAGATTTGACCCGGGCACCTATGTGACCATAAGTCTGAACTGTTTCACCGGCTGTGATTAGATAAATCTGCTCTATTCCGGAAATTTTCTTTAAAATTTCTATTCCGCGACTTACTTCCTCAAAGCGGGATTTGACGATATATTGCTGGGTCCCGAGCAACAGGTCACTGTCGACACCACAGATCACAATGGTTTTGATCTCTCTTTCGGTATCGGATAAGGCGTTCAACGGCGGGCTACCGGGTATAAAGGACAGATTTTCAAGGGCAGTGGCTAAATTCGGCTCTGCAGCCTGTGTTTTAAATTGATCGTCGAATACTTCGTCGGAATCAATTTCGATAGTTATAGCAGCATAATTTTTTCCAAAATCCCCGCTATACGGAGAAATGGAGGATATGGTTCCGCTGGCACTGGCAATGACATATGCCGGATCATTTTTATAAAGGGCTAATTTCTGGCCGGTTTTAACTTTGTCACCCACTTGGGAACCTGTCGCTGAACTCTGGTTGCCATTTTTATCATGAAAAAGTGTAATATACTTTGTAGGAGAAATTTTTTCCGGTTTGGGCAAAACCACCGGAAGCACGTCATAGTCAATTCGGGGACATGTCAACGCGAAAAATTTATTTTTTAGCATATCGTAACCTTCTTCTACTCAAATGACGCCGCTGCTTTGCAAGTAATGCCGCTATTTGATGGTAATTTTCACTCACCTCACATGACACGCTGCGCATTCTTTTTCAAGCGGACCGGCTTCAAATGCCTCGTGACAGCCGGCACATTGCTTGTGAAAGGCGTCGGCTCGTTTGGGAACTTCCTCATCGCCTTCATCCGGATCGTGGCATTCACTGCACGATTGGGCATCAGCGTACTCATCTTCAGCCAGCGTGTGATGACAGTCACCGCAAGACAAACCATAACCGGTGACCGCATGATGCTTTTTGTGATCAAATATAACGTTCCCCGCCGCGACTTCAAATTTTAACCGGATCGGTTCGTGGGGCGATTTGGGTGGAAAGGCCGCATAACACAAAACCCCCACAAATAGGAAACAAATTATCAGACCGTAGGCCAGTTTCAACTCTTTTTTTGAAAACATGTTTTATCCATACCTCGGTTAACGTTTCTAAGCTTCGCGTGCAGAAAAACCAACGTTCGACTACCACAATGCCGGAAAGCTTTCAAGAAATTTTTCTGGTATTGCTGCTACCCAATCGATTGGGCAAGTTCACGGGTTGCTGACGACAACTACCAGCGGTTTATGATATCGCGTCCTCTGAGTTTTGCGACTTCTTCCTGCAGATTTAGAAAGCGCGAACCGACCACCGAGATCAATTGCGACATCACTTTGTAGCCGATCTCTGCATCTTCTTCGAAAAGATTGATGAGATCATCCCGTGCGATTTTAACCAACTCGCTGGTCCTGCTGGCACAGTATGCCGAAAGCCGATACTTGTAAGGTGGGACGAGACTTGACCATCCAAAGGTGCTGGCTTTTGATAATGTAGAAACCGCCTTTTCTGCGAATGCCGAACGGCCGGGCATCTCCCAGTGCAAATCCACTTGCCCCTGCATGACGACCCACAGGAAAAGAGGATCCTCACCGGCGCTGAAAATTTTTTCTCCACGCTTGAATTCAGTAATTTGGCAGTAGTTCTGGATTGTTCTCAGTTGATTATCATCCAGATCCTTGAATACCTCGACGCTTTCAAGAAAATCGAGAGAGACCATTCAATCCCCCTTTGTGTAATTGGCTAATTGCGATTGATGACTGACCTATAAAGGATTCAGAATTCAATTTCCATATGTTGCGCTGTCGTTGTGGTCAGCTATGTTAATCTGAACATTTCCTGAACTTGACCTGCCAGTACGTGCTCTTTGAACACCTGGCGGATTTTTTCCGATGTCATTTTCTGATACACGATGGGGTCTTCACCGCCGATTTCCACGGTTACATTCGGCTCACTCTCACACCGACCGATGCAGCCTGAAGTGCCGACCTGGATATCGGGACGGTTGGCTTGAGATATCTCTTCCACGAGCGCATTCATTACCTCTCGGGCACCAGCAGCAATTCCGCAAGTCGCTAGATGGACCGTTATTTTAACCTTTACCACGGGGGGGCCAGTCGCCGAATTCTGTAGTTGATGGAAGTGGGTGCTGGCAACCCCTGTTAAATTTGAGATAACCTGATAGCCCATTCTGACATCTTTTTCAAAAAAATTGAGAAGATATTCTTTTTTTACCTGGAGCATTTTGCAGTTTCTTGTGGCGCAATAGGCGGAGAGCTTATATTTAAATGGCGGGACAAAACTTGACCAACCCAAGGAATTTCCCGCCGTTATGGAGAATATGGTATTTTCCTCCGACGTGGGGCGACCCGGAAGGTCGAAACGTAGATCGACCTGTCCCTCCATGACCGTCCAAACACGGTCGGAGTTGTCGCCTTCTGCAAATAACCGCTGCCCACTTTCATAGCCTTTCTCGTGACAAGCCGCCATGATTTGATTAAGCTGTTCGTCATTGAGCCCTGCAAAAATATCTGTACGCTTCAAAAAATCCAGACCAATCATGAGTTACCCCGCTTTTGCTTTCTTGTTTGCTGAATCTTCGTGCATGGGATAAATATAACTACAAAATTTACAAACATATTTTTTGATCATTTTTTTCGTCAACTTTTTGGTCTATATCAAAGCTCGGCCTTCCTGGCAACCGAGGCCCGACCGGTTTCAAGCGCTAATGGATTTTTTGCGTAAATCCGTGATCTGATTTTGCCC
>JASFJP010000290.1:0-6352 GCA_050121225.1 Desulfobacterales bacterium | reverse complement strand
CATTCGAGCCGGTATACTGGACCTTATCAGAGACTTGTCCGAGCGAATGAATTTTTCTTGCATCTATGTGTCCCACGATCTCTCCATTCTGTCCAACATTTCAGAGCGCCTCATGATCATGTATCTAGGCCGGATCATGGAACTGGGAGTCACCAAGGAGCTAATCACCGATCCTCATCACCCCTATGCACGCGCGCTCATAGCCGCGGTTCCAATCCCGGATCCTGCCTATTCAAGGCCCATACCCAAAATCAAAGGTGAGGTCGCACAGCCCATAGACCCGCCGCCCGGCTGCCGTTTCCAGACGCGTTGTTTGCAGGTCATGGACATCTGCCGGGGTACTGAGCCACCCCTGAAAGAGGTGAAGCCGGGACATGCTGTTGCGTGTCACCTTTACTGAGCCGCATTGGCTGCCACGTATGGTTTTATTCTGACCGACTTTTATTCGGAAAAAAATACAAAATCATATATTGCCTGTTAAATGATTTTGGCACATTCAAGGGAAAAATTTGAAATGGAAAAGACATTAAAATGCACTGTTTTAGGCAGTGGACACGGTGGCAGGGCTGTCTGTGGACAGATCGCTGAAAAAAAATATCCCGTCGTTATGTATGAACCTCTGGAAGAGACTGAGGATTATCTGAAAATAAGGGCAGAAAAGGAGATGTTTTTAGATGGAGACTTTAAAGCCGGCGGTAAACTCGCCGGCGCCACCATGGATATTGAAGAAGCTGTAAAAGACACCGATGTTATTTTAGTCGTCGTCCCCTCTTTTGCGCATGGGCCCATATTTGAAAAATTGGTCCCGAATCTCAAAGACGGTCAGCATGTCATCATTGTGCCCGGAAATTACGGCGGCTTGCGTTTAAAGAAGATAATGGCTGATCTGGGGGTCAAAAAAGAGATAACCATATCTGAAACGGTCTCACTCCCGTACGCATGTCGGATTTTCACATACAACACCGTAAGGATTTATAAAAAAAAGTCCCGCCTGAGAATTGCCTCCTCTCCCAATCGGAACAACCCGGAAGCGCTCAGCATTATGAATGATATCTTTGCGGGTTATGTCAGTTTCATTCCCGGGGAAAATTTGCTGGAAGTCGATCTTGATAACCCCAATCAGACCCTCCACCCGCTTCCGGTGCTCTTAAATTACGGCGGTATTGAGAAGAATCCGGAAACCTTCCGTCATTACATGGATGGTATTACCCCGCTGATCTCTGAAAAAATGATGCAAATGGACGAAGAGCGCCTTGCCATCGGCAGCGCTTTCTCGCTGGAGCTCTCGTCCACCATAGATCAGCTAAAGATGTATTACGGCGAAAATGATGCTATAACATATTATGAATATGTAAACAGCCCAGAAAGCCCCTATAAAGATGTCATCGGTCACAATGTGCGAAGTCGTTATCTCACGGAGGATGTTCCGGGTCTAAATGTAACTGCATTGCAGCTGGCAAAAAAAGCAGCGGTGGAAACCCCGATTATTGAATTAACCGTGAGGTTGGCTTCATGGCTTCACGGCGTGGATTATGTTTCAACGGGCACGAATCTTGAGAAGCTTGGAATCGCCGACAAGACGATAGAAGAGATCGTTGCGCTCACGGCCTAGCTTGATGCCGGCCTTTTGCAACGTGAGGAGGGCTATTAAGGTAGTAAATAGGAGGTCAAAATGAAGATTATGGTGGGTTATGATCGATCCAATGTTGCCAAAGAGGCTTTAGAGATAGCAAAGAAACATGCTAAAGCCTTTGATGCAAAAGTTTATGTGTTGACATCATTGGCCAGAAGCCCTGAAATGGAACTCGAAGATATTCAAAAAGCTGAACATGAATTGGAAAGGTTAAAGATTTCTTTTAAAGAAGACGGAATTCCATGTGATACGCATGCCATCGTCAGCTCTCTGTCTCCTGGAGAAGAACTGGTTCAGTTTGCACAGGAAAACGACATTGGTGAGATCGTCATTGGTGTCAGAAGACGGTCAAAAGTCGGGAAATTGATATTCGGATCGAACGCTCAGTACGTCATACTTCAGGCTCCCTGTCCGGTCGTTGCGGTTAGGTGAATGTCCTACGATAAAACTATTGGACAAATGGAGGAGCCGTTGGATGAAGATTACCGTATTGGAGCTGTTTCACATATCAATCCCTTTTTCCGAACCCTATCATCTTTCCAAGCTGTACGGCACTCTGCATGATGCCCACGCGGTTATCCTTAAAATTCATACGGACAAGGGAATAATCGGACTCGGAGAAGCCGATCCGATGGTCCCGTTTACAAAAGAGTCTCCGGACGACGTTATGACGGTTATTAATGAAACGATCGCTCCGTATCTCATCGGCCAAAATCCGGCCCGGATAGCGATGCTGGAAGCCGATCTTGATCGATCCGTTCAGGGAAATCTGACGGCCCGCGGGGCTGTAAATATGGCCCTGTACGACATTATCGGCAAGGCCAAGGACATATCGGTCTACACCCTCCTTGGTGGTTTGCGTCACTCCAAGGTGCCGTTGCTGTTTGGTGTTAGCAGCGGCACACCCGACCAAGATCTAACAACCATCGAGGAGCAGTTTGATCGGGGCTGCCGCTGCTTCATGCTCAAGATGGGAACCTTGCCCATCGCCGATGAAATTAAACGTGTGGTTGCGGTGCGGAACCGTTTTGGTGATGAAATAAAAATAATTGTTGACGCCAATCAGGGTTGGGATCTGGTTGAAGCCCTGGAATTCATTGATGGGATCCGTGACTGTCAACCGGATTTGATCGAGCAACCAACCGGCCGCAAAGATATCGATAGCCTCAAATACATTCGCGACCGCTCCACGTGCGCGTTGAGCGCCGATGAGAGTGTCGAGTCGATCAATGATGCCGCCACCCTAATAAGAGAGCTAGCCGTAGATGTATTTAGCATCAAGGTGTCCAAGAACGGAGGTCTTGACAAATCCAAACAAATTGCTCAAATGGCCGATGGTTTTGGGCTGAAGTGCCTGATGAACAGTATGCTCGAATTCGGGATTTCTCAGGCAGCGTCACTTCAGTTGGGATGCACGCTGCCGAACCTTGCGGATCTGGGGCACGCTTATGGATCGGTGCTCAGAATGTCGGATGATATTACTGATTTTGCCAAAAATATATCCCGATCTGTGGTAACCGTTCCTTCCGACCCCGGTCTCGGTGTTGCACTGAAAGAGGGCAAGCTTAAAAAGTATACCAAAGATTACCTTAAGATCGATTAAACAATTCTATAATTGGTAAACCTGATGGAGTCACTGTATGACACAAACATCAAAAAAGCCCAAGTTTGCAGTATTGGGAACTGGAAACTCGGGGCAGGCCTTTGCAGCCGACATCACCCTTAAAGGATTCTCGGTCAATCTGGCAGAGGTGCCCGAGTTTGAGGATAACCTGCGTGCCATTGAAAAAAAAGGAGGTATTGAGATATCCGGTGATGCCGGCAATGGATTTGCCCGTCTGAACATGATTACCACCGATCTCGTGGAGGCGATAAAAGACGTCGATATCATCATCATCGGCGGTTCAGCCCATGCCCACGAGCCATTTGCCAAAGCACTTGCGCCCTACTTTGAAGACGGGCAATTTATTCTTTTCACTTCAAACTTCGGTGCCCTGCGGTTCCACAAATGGATGAAAGAAGCCGGAATTACCACCCGGGTAACCCCAGTGGAGTCGATGTCTTTGCTTTACGCCTGTCGTGCAACGGAAACGGGGGCTGTTGCCTGTCTCGGCATTAAGAATCAACTTCCCGTCGCAGCCCTGCCGGCCACCCGGACCCACGAATTTTTGAACAAAATCCGTCCGGTTTTTCCCGAATTTGTACCAGCTGACAATGTTTGGTTTACGAGCCTCAACAACCTCAATCCCATCGTTCATCCGCCCATGGTGCTGTTCAACGCCGGGCGGATCGAATCCACTGGTGGAATAGGCTGGAACCTTTACGCCGATGGGGCCACCGAGTCAGTCGCTAAAGTGATGCTGGCTATGGATGCGGAGCGTATGAAATTGCTCGCAACCCTGAGCAATCAGGGTATCGCCTTCAAGGATGCTTTTGAGAACCTTTATGAGGACTATTCTGTAGGGAAAAAAAGCCTTTCCGAAACCCTCAGACAAAGTCCGATCCACGGCAACCCGGCCTTTCCGGCTCCGGATAAGGTCGATACACGTTACCTCAACGAGGATTTGCCGTTCGGCCTGACACCCTGGTCATCGATCGGACGCAAGTGGGGTATTCCTACGCCGAATATAGATGCGGTTATCCGGATTGCTTCAACCATGGTTGGCGTGGATTACTTTACAAAGGGGCTGACGGTAGAGGATTTGGGAATCAAGGATATGAGCCTGGAAGACGTTAAAGTGATGATAGAGTAGTTATGTTTGGAAAGCAATCCATAAATTAAGTAATTTAAGCTCTTTGGGGGAGATTTTTTAGATACTTCGCTTGGTGGTGGATTCCTTTAAGGAGAATATAAACCAATGATTCTGGCAGGTGACATCGGTGGAACCAAGACAAATCTGGCTGTCTTTGATGCGGACAGCGAAAAGCTTGAGATGATTGCGGAGAAAAAATTCGACAGTCAAGCCTATGTCCGCCTGGAAGAGATCGTGAAAGCGTTTTTGGAGAAGCACAAACTGCCCGTTGACCAAGCGTGCTTTGGAATTGCAGGTCCCGTAAAGGAAGAGCGGTGTGTCGCCACCAATTTGCCTTGGGAAATAGATGCCCGTGATATAGCGCAACAATTTGGGTTTAAGTCCGTTAAACTGCTTAATGATCTTGAAGCCAATGCATATGGCATCGCCGTGTTGGCAGCGGATGATTTTATGATTCTCAATCAAGGCATCCACAATCCTATCGGCAATGCGGCCATCATCGCTGCCGGTACCGGTTTGGGGGAAGCCGGATTCTACTGGGACGGCCGACAACATCACCCGTTTGCCTGTGAAGGAGGCCATGCCGATTTCGCTCCGCGTAACGAACTGGAAGCCGAATTGCTGCGCTTTCTGTTGAAGTACCATAAAAGTGTCAGCTATGAGCGGGTGCTTTCCGGTCCGGGGTTGTACACGATATACCAGTTTTTGCGTGACACCGGACGCGGTGTTGAACCCGACTGGCTTGCCGAGGAGCTGCAACACAAAGACCCTTCTGCTGTTATTTCACAGGCTGCCTTGGAGAAACGCATTGATCTCTGTACCCGCACATTGGAATTATTTGTGTCTCTTTACGGAGCTGAAACCGGTAATTTAGCTCTGAAAATGTTGGCCACCGGCGGCATGTATATCGGAGGAGGGATTGCACCAAAAATACTACCAACGCTTCGCGACGGCACATTTATGAGGGCGTTTACTGCCAAAGGGCGTATGAAACCCTTGCTGGAAGCGATCCCGGTTCGTGTCATCCTCAATGACCTAACCGCTTTGCTCGGCGCTGCTCACTACGTCAGGCTTCAGGCTCACAGTACCCCTTTTATTCTGAGCTCCTGACAAACTTGAACCTATACATATCGATAAAGGTGACTTTGATGAAATCCCCCCCGCGTGAGATTAAAATTGTTGCGAATTCAGAGGCTTTGTGTCAAGAGGCCGCCGATGAAATTCTTGGGAGGATAACCGCGACTCTCAGAGGAGTAGAGCTGTTTACGATTGCCCTTTCGGGCGGATCTACACCGAAAAATCTGTATGCCCTATTGGCAGGCTCGACCCCGTATTTGGATGAGATTCCCTGGTCAAAGATCCACTTTTTCTGGGGAGACGAGCGCCATGTGCCGCCGGACCACCCGCAAAGCAATTTTCGTATGGCCCGCGAAGCCATGTTGTCCCAAGCTCCGGTTCCGGACCAAAACATCCATCGGGTACGGGCGGAAGAGCCGAATGCCGACAAAGCCGCTGCGGAATATGAACAGGAGATCCGAGCATTTTTTAAGCTGGCTAACGGACAATTGCCGTGCTTCAACTGCATATTGCTGGGAATGGGTCCGGATGGTCACACGGCCTCCCTTTTTCCCGGAACCGTCGCCCTGCAGGAAAAGCAACGCCTTGTGGTGGCCAATTATGTCGATAAATTTCAAGCTTACCGGATTACGATGACGGCACCGGTGCTCAATAATGCCGAGACGATTATCTTCCTGGTTGGCGGTAAAGACAAGGCTGAAACGTTGCAAAAGGTTTTGGAGGGTGACCCGCAGCCCGATCTTTTGCCCTCGCAGCTTATTCAGCCTTCACACGGACAGCTGTTGTGGATTATTGAGCGAGCAGCCTCAAGTCGCCTATCATTGGGCGAACAGAATGTATCTGAACTAAACGTCCCAAGCTGAATAGAATGAATCCCTAACATAGAATC
>JASFJP010000289.1:0-6354 GCA_050121225.1 Desulfobacterales bacterium | reverse complement strand
AATATTTAAATTAATGAATTAGGATACTTAAAGGCTGTTGAAGAGGTTATCTCTTTAACGGCCTTTTCCTTTTATAGCGGAACGTTATTCTGACCAACGCTTTATTGGGGTCCGAAGGAAAAACCAGAGGTCAGGGCGAATAATTGACATTATATAAGATGCGCAATATAGTGATGCCGTTTTGGTCCTACCTGATCCATTTGGTGCTTAAAAACAATTTTGCGGTTATTCCGAAAGCTCAAATGAGTCCCCCTGGCTTTAGAGATAACCCGCTTCACGGAGGTGTGAAACTCGTCTATAACCAGAATAATTATTTATAAAAGACATCATAAAATGACATTTCGTTTATGTAGAAAATAGAAAGTGGGTTGATAATGACCGGTACTGGTTTACTAATGATCTGTGGCGCGCTGTTACTGACCGCGTATATGCTGATTTCGAAACGCTCTCGTTTTTTGCCTGCACTGCCATTG
Source organism: Desulfobacterales bacterium (assembly GCA_050121225.1). Classification (GTDB taxonomy): domain Bacteria; phylum Desulfobacterota; class Desulfobacteria; order Desulfobacterales; family JAFDCJ01; genus JAFDCJ01. Next base: position 5,881 of record JASFJP010000289.1, on the reverse strand, counting down.
GGTTTTTTGATTTTTTATTTTGCGATTCGCGCGGCCTATCAATTTATAGGGCATCTGCCCATCGTCGCTGAATATGACAAATGGATCGGTGTCGTCTCTGCGGTTATTTTATCCTGGGCCGTAATTCGTCTGACCTTTGCCCTACTGGTCGAATTGCCGCTGAAGCATTGGAAACAGCTCGAAATTCCGAATATAACCAGAGATTTCATTCTTCTGATCTGTTATGCGGTGCTGTTTTTCATCGTTTTACGGACGCGTGGAGAGGTCAACCTTGCGGGGTTAATTACCACATCTGCAGCCTTGACGGTGGTCATTGGTTTGGCCGCCCAAACCACTCTGGGCAATTTTTTTTCCGGATTGGTTTTGCAGATGGAACATCCGTTCAGCATCGGGGATTGGATTACCTACGGTTCTCATACGGGCCGGGTGGTAGGGATCACGTGGAAGTCAACCCGGATCGTCACTCGGGACAATGTCCTGATTTACCTGCCCAACAACGAACTGTCCAATGGCATCCTCATCAACTATTCCCAACCTGATCCGCGTGTGGTTTGCCGGATGCGCATCGGCTTGGAATACGGCGCGCCACCCAATAAAGTACGACAGGCGATTCTCGACGTGGTAACACAGCATCCCTATGTTTTGAGTAATCCGCGGCCTCAGGTCCGACTGATTAGCTTTGACGACTTCTCTATAAATTACGAGATTCTTTTTTGGTATGAAAATTATATCCGCGACCCTCAGATCAAAGCTGACCTTAATGATCAGATTTGGTATGCTCTAAGACGCCATGGCATCAATATTCCCTTTCCCATAAGGGACGTCCAGCATGCTCACATCGAAAGACGGCACAAAGATCATGAGCGTAGACAGCTTTCTCGACAAATTCAAGCCCTGCTGGAGAAGGTGCCGCTGCTGATGCCTCTGTCGGATGAAGATCGGGAGAAAATCGCTCTTGAAGCAAAGATTGAAGACTACGGTGGCGGTGAACCTATCGTTCACCACGGCCAACCCGGGGATTCGCTCTACATTATATTAAACGGTTCCTGCGAGGTGCTGATAGATCAGAAAGGCCTTATAGCAAAAAAGATCGCCACGATTGATAAAGGCGATTTTTTCGGTGAAATGAGCCTTTTAACCGGTGAGGCACGCAATGCGACTGTCAAAGCCCTGGAATATGCAACCGTCGTAAGGGTCGACAAGGCGCTCTTTTCCACCTTTTTAGCTTCCAATCCGGACATCGCTGATCAGTTGGGCGCCGTCATGGCCCAACGTCAGCAAGAACTTTCCCTGGAAGCCAACAAAACACAGAACAATTTAACCGTCCAGCTAAAGCTCATTTCCAGGATAAAGGCTTTCTTCGGAATATGATGATCAACCAACATAGCTTTGACTCGGCTGTTAATTTTTACTATATTGACCATAGGTGCCCAGAGAGCTATTCTCTGCAGGCACCATTACAACCATTTGTTTCAATTACCAGCGATCGGAGTTACTATTACCTAAATCGGGCGTTTTAAATTTCAGCTTCAATTAAGGAAAGGTGAACAACGTCATGCCAAAATTCAAATCGATCCTGATCATATCCCTCCTCGTTACCCTCACAGGCTTAACGGTATTTGCCCTTGAACAAAAACTGATGAGCATCCAGGTCAAAAAAGGTACCGTTCGATCTCAACCATCTTTTTTAGGCAAAGTTGTGGCTCAACTCAACTATGGCGATCAGGTTGCGGTGCAAACCGAGAAAGGTCCATGGTACTTTATCGATAGTCCGGGAGCGAACCCCGATGGCTGGATGCATTCGTCAGCGCTCTCAACTAAAAAAATCGTTTTAAAACCTGGTGCGTCAGACGTGGAGCAGACAGCATCAAGTGATGAACTGACTCTGGCAGGCAAAGGATTTAACCAGCAAGTCGAAAAAGATTTCAAATCCAAAAATCCGAACGTAGATTTTACATGGATCAACAAAATGGAGAAAATGGACGTTTCCCAGAATCAGATTCAAAATTTTGTTGAAGAGGGGAAATTATCGCCCCAAGGAGCTCAATGATGAAGAGATCAAACCGACGCGAATTTCTGAGCCAAGCCTTCAGATACGGCCTTTGGAGTCTGGGTGCAACACCGATGATATCGGCAATTCTAAGCGGATGCGAAATGCTGGATAACATTGCCGAATCTGGGCCGACTATAGAATTAGGCGATTATACGATTGATACCAAAGCCATCGCCAAAAAGGGGCAATCGGTATCAAAAACTTTTGAGGATTTTACACCGGAGCAGGAATACTATATCGGTCGCACGGTGGGCGCAAGGGTCCTGCAAAAATATCCACCCTACGACAACCCGAGGGCTAACCAATATTTAAACGTCATGGGTCAAATGCTGGCGCAAGCCTCGGATTGTCCGGAGACTTTCGGTGGCTATCACTTCCTAATCCAGAATTCGGATGAAATAAATGCGCTGGCCGCCCCGGGAGGGTTTATTTTTGTGACCAGGGGAATTCTTCGATGTTGCCCGAACGAGGATGCTGTTGCTGCGGTGCTGGCTCATGAGATCGGCCATGTGCAATACAAGCATGGACTTCAATCCATAAAGCAATCCCGTATAACCTCGGCCTTAACCTCTCTGGCAATCGATAGCACAAAAAAGTACGCGGACGAAGACCTTGCCAAATTAACGGAGACTTTCGAGGATTCGATATCTGATATCTCCCAAAAGCTCATTGTCAACGGATACTCTCGATCTTTTGAATACCAGGCGGACGTGTCTGCCGTAAGCATTTCAAAACGGGCAGGATACAATCCTTACGGTCTTGTGGATATGCTGAATCAAATGAAGATCCAATTAAAGCCCGATCGTCAGGATTTTGCCAAAACCCACCCATCGCCTGACAGCCGCCTCGCTGAAATCCAAGAATACATCGGCCAATATTCGGTGGTCACATCACCCCAGGCCAGGCAGAGCAGATTTAAGGCTGCCTTGGGGAGAATCTAGCCTATGGCCATTCGCTCGGGCATGAGCAATAAAGCAATCAGGGGATTATCCGCCGGTATTGTCGGGGTATCTCTGGCGCTGGTTCTTTGGGCATCCGGTTTAATCGATGCCTGGGAGGCCAAATCCTGGGATTGGCGAGTTGCGCTCATGGCTAAGCCGGGAAAGGCCACAGACAGTATCAGTCTAATTCTCCTGGATCAAAAAAGTCTCGATTGGGGAAAAGAAGTAAATGCACTTACCTGGCCCTGGCCCAGGGAGATTTACGGCGCCATTGTAGACTTTTGCAAAAGAAGCGGTGCCAAAGCGGTCGCTTTTGACGTCCTGTTTACTGAGCCTTCCAAGTACGGAGTCGAAGATGACGCGGCATTTGCCCAAGCCGTTTCTGATTTCGGTCAGGTTGCGTTAGCAGTATTCTTAAGCAATCAAAGCGGAAATAATCCCCAGTGGCCGGCCGCAGTTCCTCTTCCCGGTTTTAAAACGTCCGGCCTGGATAATTTACAAAATAATGCTGCTACCAAGTTTAGAACGTTCTCACTGACGTCCATGCCCATTGAACCGCTGGCCCGCCAAGCTGCTATTCTTTGCAATGTCAGCCTCAATCCGGATCCAGATGGAATTTACAGAAAAGTTGATCTGCTGAGCATCTTTGACGGTAAGGTCCTACCATCATTGGGATTAGGTGCCTTTCTGGCAGGCAATCCGGAAGCAAGCTTAGAGCTCCAACCGGGAAACCTGAGGGTTGGAGGGCAGAAGATCCCTGTTGATAGAAATGGTTATGCGATTCTACGCTATCGGGGGCCCTCAGGCACCCACAAGGTTTACAATGCCGCTGCAGTACTTCAATCTGAAATCCAAATCCTAAATGGAGAGCAACCCAATATCCGAGACCCGAAAGCTTTCAAGGATAAATACGTATTTTTTGGGTTTTCAGCGCCTGGCCTTTACGATTTGCGCCCCTCTCCCATTTCGGGAGTCTTTCCAGGGGTGGAAATTTATGCCACTTTGCTCGACAATCTTCTCTCAGGCGATTTTATCCGTCAGCTTCCTGTCTGGATGAGTATCGTGCTCTTATTCGTTTTATCCCTTATATGCGCTGTCTCGCTCACATATGCCGGCAGCACAACCAGCACGGTGACAAGCATCGCTGTATTCATCTCACTGCCAGCGTTGCTAGCGTTTGGGGCCTATCACCAGGGATTCTGGTTGCCAATAGTCGTCGTGGAAACATCTATTGTCGTAACGATTGGTTTAGTCCTTTTAATTAATTATGCCACCGAAGGCCGCCAAAAACGATTTATAAAAAATGCCTTCAAACATTTTCTCAGCCCCGAGGTTATTGAACAGCTTATTGTGCATCCAGAGCGACTACAGCTCGGCGGGGAACGACGGGTTCTTACCATTTTTTTCTCTGATCTTGAGGGTTTTACATCTATTTCTGAAAATCTGGATCCCGAAGAGCTCATCGAGTTGTTAAACGACTATCTTTCCGCTATGACCGATATCATCCAGGAAGAGGGCGGCACAATTGACAAATATGAAGGCGATGCAATTATCGCTTTCTGGAATGCACCGCTTGAGGTTGCGGACCATGCAGTTAGGGCTGTCCGCACTGCACTCCGATGCCAGGCAAAATTGGCAGAAATGCGCCCCGCATTCAGGGACCGCGTCGGGACGGATATGCATATGCGGATCGGTATTAATACTGGCCTTTCAGTCGTTGGTAATTTAGGCTCGCATACGCGTTTCGATTACACAGTTTTAGGAGATGCCGTCAATTTAGCGTCAAGACTGGAGGGCGCCAATAAACAATTTGGCACGTATACGATGATTTCTCAGTCTACTTGCGATTTTGTAGATAAGCATTTTGCGGTACGGGAGTTAGCGCGCCTAACTGTTGTCGGTCGCAAGGAGCCTGTAAATGTCTATGAACCGATGTCTTCTGCGGATTATGAATCTAGAGCAGAGATTCTCGATACGTTTGGTCGGGGCTTGGCTTTTTTTTATAAAGGCGACATTGAGCGGGGAAAAAAATTTTTTGCCGAAATTGAAGAACAAGATCCTGCAGCAGCGGCATATGCTGAAAAATGCCGGTCACTAATCGGCACAGATCTTGAACATTGGAATGGTGTTTGGGTAATGAAGACTAAATAATGATTTTGGCCAGTGGCTATAAATTGATACGTTTTATCCAATAAATTCGTATGGGTTCTTCGATATTTTTCACTTTTTTTTCTCCCATATATTCGTATTCGCAAAATTTCTCAACACAATTAAAGGTGTCAATGCCGACATAGAGCCGAGTTTCAGAAGAAAGGGAGCCTATGCGAGATGCCAAGACAGTCGTCAATCCCGAAGCAGTGTAGGTGTATCGCTCCCCCGCCAGGCTTTTCATTTTTGTAAACCCTACCAAAGCCTCACCCGTGTTTATGCCCACATGCAAATCCACGTTACCCCAAGGGTATGAATAGTCATCATTAAGACGTTGGTTTTCTGCGGAAATCTCCAAAGCAGCAATGACAGCCGCTTTTGCATGATGGTCCCGAGTATTTTCTTTAAAAATTACCATCAAGCCGTCACCACTGGTCTCATTAACCTCCCCCTGGTGTCGTGTAATGCAATCCAGATATTTAGAAAAATGGTTTTCGACCATATCATTGACAATTCTAGGATCATAGTTTTCTGTGATACTCGAAAAACCTTGAATATCAATAAACAGAATCGTTACCTCCATCGTGACTTTCTCGAGCGTCGCCGGATCAGGATTCTGCTCAACCAATTTGCTGACCGATGATGGGACAAACTTGGTTAATTGACTTTTTACGTATTCAAGTTTTTCAATCTGAAAAAGGGTTTGCTCAAGCCGGTTTGAATACTGTTTGATATCTTC
>JASFJP010000288.1:0-6367 GCA_050121225.1 Desulfobacterales bacterium | reverse complement strand
CAGCTGGCTGGGTTCGTACCGTCAATTTACCGTCTGCCGGTTGCAATTGAACGGTGTCAAGTACCTGGGGCTGATTGGCCACAACATCCAGGCGGGTTCGCCACGGCTTGAAACGGTCGGCCTTCAACTCCAGTTCATGGTCGCCCGCTAGTACATCCAGGTTTAAAGGCGTGGTGCCGATAGATTTTCCGTCAACCCAAACGGTGGCGCCATCTGGAATGGAACTAATCGTAATTTCAGACCAATTCGGAACGAGAGCCAGATCAAAGTTCTGGATACGATCACATCCTTCGACCACCAACTCTGTTTGAAGGTGTTGGTAATTTTCGGCCTGGATTTCTACGTTCCGCCGCCCTGGATTCACTTCCAACTGGGCCAACGGGGTTCTTCCAACCTTTTGACCGTCTATTGAAACCTGAGCCCCCTTAAGTTTCACGGATGGTTTATCCGACCGGTGTGCCTCAAGCGATAATCGTCCCGGTAGCTTATGCATTGAAAAGTCCAGCATTTGATTTTTGTCATCAACAACCACGAACTGCTTTTGCAGTGGTTTATAGCAACTCTTGTGCGCCTGAAGAGTGTACGTTCCAGTGCGTAGCAAATAATAAGCGCCAATTTTGGGAGAGGCAATACCGCCGATAACCGAAACACGATCGGGTATCGGCTGGATTCGGATCACAACCTGGCGAGCCGTAAATACAAACCAGGCGGAAGCAAAAAGTACCAAGAGGATCAATCCAAGAGCAGCCCTTACTGCAAACTTCAGCCGTCTGGATGATTGCGTACGTTGTTGGAGGTGGTCGGGACGAAATGTAATCGGCGTTATCTCCGGCGGTGAGCCGGCTCTGGGAAAAGCTGCTTTGGGGGTTTCGCTGGGAAATAGTTCCTGCCGCTGCACGTCGAAGAGAATGATATTTTTTTCCACTCTGAATTCAATCTGAAATGATCCAATTGCTATGATGTCGCCATGCATCAGCCAAGCGGAGGTTTTCAATTCTTCTCCGTTGTATAAGACGGGCATCGCCGTTTCGGCGGGCTGCACAAAAGGATGGTCTTCGGCCAGCCCGATATACGCAGCTTCTATGTGTTCGTCCATTCCCGGCAAATGTATATCGGCTGTGGGACCTCCTCCAATGCAAAATGGAAAATCAACTTGCTGAATAATTCGTTCCCCGGTATGGTCCTTGATTTTGAATATATTTTTCAAATTTTTATCCTGCATTTGATCGTCACACGCAATGACGCCTGGCCGGGTTTTAGCACAATTTTTTGTCTGACATCTTGATACCCGTTGCGGGCCCCGACAACTGTGTACGTGCCCGGTCGCAGCTTGAGCTCTCGCTTTGAAAACTTACCTAATTTTCCGACTTTGTAAACCGCCACTTCCGTGTTATTGTCGGACTCGATGGTAACGTTTATGGGTATTTGGGCCATTTTGACCAAACGCTCCAGCTCTTTTGTCATCGTCTCCAACCTCGGTCCCCGCGGTTCGATTTCTTTGGCCTCACCGAGCAGCAAGAGCGCATTTTTAAGTTGACTGTCTGATGTTAAACTTTCAGGCTTCTTGAGAAAAAAATGGATGCGCTTTGCAATTCCGATCTGCTCAAGAGCGCGTTCTTTTCCGTAAACAGCAAACTGAACATTTTTATCGATCTTCAACACCGCCAAATAGGACTTCAGCGCCTTTTCCCAGTCTTCGGATTGCTCCGAGGCCAACGCTTGCTGTCGCAGGCTATCAATGCGAGCTAGACGTAAGGCCTGATCCACCTGTGCCAGTGCATCCCGAACCTCACCGGACTCCGGCTTCAACGACGCTGCTTTTTGTAAGTTGCTCCGGGCAAGCTCAAGATCATTTTTATGAAACGCTGCCAATCCATCAGATAGCCGCTTTCTAAACCGTTCCTCTTTGATCTGACTATTCACACGATCTAATGCCATTTGAGCTTTCTGGGCATAGGGATCTAAACGCAGAGCTTCTTGGTAAGCGTCCCGGGCCGGGGTCCAATCCCTATTTCGTTCATGCTGTTGGCCCGATTGAACTAGCTGCATTACCGTTTCGATGGTTTTGGCTCTTTGCAAACCGCGCTGCGAGATTGTGTTGCCTGGATCGATCTTTAACGCCACGCTAAATTTTTGCTGGGCGAGAGTGCCGTTCCCCTGTTCCAAGGCCATTTGACCTTCCCCGAGTAGACGTTGCAGCACGGCGGCACTTCGGGCGAGGAGTTTATGGGCGAGCTCAGTCGCCTGTGTGTATGTTTCAGCAGCAGACGGAAAATCGGCTTTTATGAAAAGTGCGTCTGCTTCCTCTCCAAGAGATGTCATCTCGCCAAACGTCGGGTCGTCCCATTCAGATGCCCCTTTACCTTCCAGTTCGTTTTTTGCCTTCAAAAAGTCGCCGAGACCTTGTTCAGCGATCTTCTTATCTTTTGCCGCTTGGGCAGGCGACACTGTTGCCGGCAGCTGCTCTTTTGGCGGTTCAATAGGTTTTTCCCCGGATTTGTTTTCCACAGGCGCTTTAGGGATGACCTGCGAATCGGTATTTATCGGATGTTTTGACAGGTAGGATAGCAAGCCGCGACCGCCTATCACTATGACTACCAGAGCAAATATCAGCGCCAAGATTTTGAACCGCCGCCCTCGTTTAATGCGCTTTCTTTTGGATCGATCTTTCTCTCTCTCAGATGCAATGGGTGTGATAATTTCGGCAAGGATTTTGGGAGCAGGTTCCCCTTGCACCGTTTCCGTCTTCAATGTCTGAAGCGCAACGTTCGGCGGCATGGTACCGTGATCCGAAACGCCTAATATGCTTTGCAATGTGTCAAAAATTTCCTGCATATCGCAAGGGCGCTCTGCCGGCTCTTTATGGAGCATTTGGGCGACAAGCCCATCCAACGCGTCAGGAACACGAAGCGTTGATTTGACATGCTCAAGCTGTTGATTCACTGAGCCTGGGATTTCGCGGCGGATTTTTTCATGTGAAATATCGGGGTAAAAAGGCGGATTCCCGGTGAGCAATTCGTACATCAACACTCCGAGTGAATAAATGTCATCGGTCGGACGAGGGGATTGTCCATCCAGTTGTTGGGGACTCATAGAATATATGGAACCACCGGACGTAATTGCCAATGCTTGGATGTCGGTTTTAAAAATTCCGGCTATCCCGAAATCTGTCAGGCGTGGTGTAGCATTTTGATCCAACAATACATTGCCGGCTTTAACATCACGATGTACCAAGCCCAGGTTGTGTGCATAAGACAGGGCCGTGATTACCGGTTGGAGAAGAGTGATGACGTTTGTGTGGGTGAGCCTATGAATTCTGCGGTGGTAAGAGCGGAGGTCTTCGCCTTCAATGTATTCCATGGAAATAAAGACAAGATCATCAAAACGATGAAAATCGAACACACGGACGATATTCGGATGGACAAGCCGACGCGTATTGCGGCACTCATTTTTTAACAACTCTACATGATCGGCTTTTGCGGCGTATTCAGGTTTGACAATTTTGACTGCAACGTGGACCCCAAGTTCCAGATCCCATACCTGCCAAACTTGGCCCATGCCGCCTTCTCCGAGCAATTTGACCAAGGAGAAGCGTTCTATTAGAATTCGGCCTTTTTGTAAGGTGAGCATGTGCAGAGATTTTCTGTCCGTCAATAGGGGAGCCCCTCATATTCGTGCCCTAACGAATCATCCGTTTTCGGAAAAGCGAGATTTCGCAATGCTGCAGTTTATTATTCTTGCGTGCTTACGCTATAAGATTATTGGTGCCCGTTTTAATCTCCGGATGGGCACTAGTTCTGTTGAGAATCTTCGGATTCCTCCGTTTTCGGAGTGGTGTCGGGCTCAAAACCGGTTTCAGCATAGTAAATTTTACGCAATAGTTCGCGCCATTGCTTGAATTGTTCTTCTGCCGAACCGGTTAATTCATACTTTTTGCCCTCAAAATCCATAACCACCGGCTTCATTTCACTACCGAATGATTCGCTGAGCTCCTGGATGGCTGCTTCATGTATCTCGGCTTCTTTGGAAACATTGAAACCACTGATAATCACCTGACCACCGACAATGATCAGACCGGCCTGGATGGCAGTCGCACTGCTCGAATCGCTGGATCCCGCTGCGATGGCACCGGCTATGAGCAATGCGCCGATGAGCTGCCGGGTCAGTGCTTCCCGCTTTATTTTGCGCATGGCTTTGCGTTCGGTCTGGTTCAGTTTGCGCCAATTTTCATAGGAAGGCCACATGTTGGTATAAAATTCTTCGTAATATTCATTTAAGGTGTCCACGTACATGTATTCTCGCTCACGAATTTTAAGCAAGCGATCCATCATGGGATCGTCGGCGGCAGGAAGGCGATTTATGGTAAAATTCTCTTTAGGGTCCTTTGTCAGGTACCCTTTGAATGCATCCGGAGCGAAATTGGCGGCAAATTTTAATTTGGATACCGTACGTATTTTTTTGATGTCTTCAGCACTCAACTTATTTTTGAAGTCCGCCATATCATTGGCAATCGCATTGTAGAGATCCTGATACGCATCTTTTTGGCTGATTTGAATGCCGGCATATGAATTCGTGGTGGCTTCGGCTTTATAGTTTTTGCGAAACCAGGTCTTGCCGGTCGCGTCAATCACATTGATTTTTAATCCCAGCTGCTCTCCGTTGGATTCAAGAATTTCACCTTTCACCGTTAAATCCACACTGTCGGTTTCAGCCGGAACCACCTGTACGGCTCCCCAATGGCTGCTTTGTTGCAGCGTGTTTTTGAGATGATAGGGGATGAAATGACCTTCGGACGTTCGTATCTCGTTGTTGGTCCCCTCATCTTCGGCTTCATCCTCGCTTAATTCGTCACTCTTAAACACAAGAATGCCGACATCCAGCAACTGATCTTCTGGAATTTCGCTCTGAGCCTGCATAATCGGGGTTGGACCCACCTTTTGCGCCTGGTAGGTCGCACACCCGGCAAACAGAATTACTAGAATGAGTGGAATCAGATGCTGAAGGGCAAAACTTTTCATTGCTGGCTTTTTTTGTATTCTTCGTATTCTTTCCAGAGCTTCTCCTTAAGCTCCGGGTCGGTTTCATTTTCAGCGGCCTCGCGCAATTGGCGGGCGACAATATCATCATCTTCATAATCCACACGACGCTGATCTTTGCGAGACGGCCCCTCTCCACCTTTGCCAGATGAATCGCTGGATGCTGTTTTAGTTCCCGCTTCACCTTCTTCGGGCTCACCCTCTTGAGTTGCGGCATCTTTGGATGCTTGCTCTGAATCCTTTTCAGAATCTTCAGTCCCTGAAGCATCGCCTTCGAAACCCTTTTTTCGGAGTCGTTTAGCGGCTTCGGCAGCTTCTTGTGCCAGATCTTGCATTTTGGAGGATGATTCGGAGCGGATTTCCTCCATTTCCTTTAAAAGCATCGCATCAAAATCACTCAAAGAAGCATTTAATTGGCGGTCCAACGCAGCCACCTCGTCTTGGGGTTGTTCTTCAGGGATCTTTTGCTCCAACAGCGCTTCCAATTCCCCGGAGGCAGTTTCGTTGGACAAATCTTTTTGCGGAGAATGCCGGGTGTAAGCAGCCTCCATTTTTTCTACGATTTTTTGGTTCTCAGCCACCATGTCCTGGACGCGATCAAGGTAAACTTCGTAATTGCGGATATCTTCAGCAGAAGCATTGCCGGATTTTTTGAGCTCTTCAAGTTCGGACGCGATCCGCTTTTCAGTGGCCTGACTGATGCGCAGTTTTTCCCGCGCTTCTTCCAATTTTGCTTCAGCAGTTTGAGGAGATGCAGAGCGGCCGGCGCTCGATTTTTCTGTGGTTTCCCCCGCGTCGGGTTCGGTTGTCTCACGAGAAACTGTTTGAGGTTTTTGGGGTTGCTCGTCAGCGACCTTCTCTTGGGGTTCAGATGCATCAGGAGCATCTTTCTGAGAGGCCTTAGATTTTTCGCGGGATTCCTGCTGCGAAGAATCGGCCGGTTGCGAGGAAGATGGTTGGCCGACCTCTTTCGTTTCCTGAGTTTCCGGCGTCTGGGGCTTGGGCAAGTTTGGCGTACCTGTGTGCGAGCAGGCGGTGAGCCACAGGCCCGCCAAGATGCAGGTCGTTATCAGAAAAGGTTTCATTTTACGTAAAGATATCATTTGTGGTTTTACCAAAGCGTCTGCTTAACTTTATCTATTTTTCCGAAAAAGTGCGATTTCTGCTTTGCTGCAATTGGATTGCACAGGTTCGGGGCAAACTGGGTAGTGTGGGCATTGAATCATTAATGTTCGATGATGCCAATCAAAAGCAAATAATTACAGTGTGGAAGATAAGATTTTGCAAATTGGGTGTCAAGCAACAATCCAGGTGGGGGGGGGGGAGCTAGC
>JASFJP010000287.1:0-6372 GCA_050121225.1 Desulfobacterales bacterium | reverse complement strand
TCGATAAAGACGCCCACAAATATCAGCGTATTAGCGCTATCATAGTGGAGCGGGGTCCGGGTGTTGAATCTGAGTATCAATACGGGCTGCTGGGCACACGCGGCGGCGGTACCGGTCGGTTGGTGTTTAGGAATGTTAAGGTCCCGCAAGAAAATGTGATTGGTGAGCTTCACAGCGGAGCTATGATATTTCACCAGATGATGATTCCCGAACGTCTGACCTCAGCTGCCGCCAGTCTGGGAGTGCGGGCGGCTTTAGAGGTGGCAGTTAAATACAGTCAGAAGCGTCACGCATTCGGTCAGGCCATCCGACGTTTCCAGGCTGTACAATTCATGGTGGCTGACGCCATAACCAAACTGGACGCCGCCCGGGCTTTAGTGTATATGGCCGCCAGGGCAGCGGATACCAACGCACCCAACGTCCGCCGCATCGTCAGCGAGGCCAAACGCTATGCCACCGACGCGGCCTGGGAAATCGCCAACAAAGCCATGCAGATTATGGGTGGGATTGGGTATACCGACGTCTATCCCATTGAAAAAGCAGTCCGGGACATACGCTTGAGCCAAATCTGGACCGGCACCAATGAAATCATGAATCTCCTGATCCAGCACGAGTATTACAAAGAAGTACTTGAAGGAGCCGAAGATGTGCGCAACTACGAATTGGATGCCAAAAACTTCGATGCTGAAACTGAAAAGTGCTACACCGATGAAGACATGTGGCGCGTCCACGAAGGGTAGATTTTACGAATACATCAATGAAATCTTTGGTGTCGGCGGATGGATGATTTTCATTTTTTTCTTGGCGGAATGATGTCTTCGAATGACATCATCGACGACCTCTTCAACTGAATTAAATTTTTCTCTTCCAAACACTGATTTATAGTATTCGATCTGTTTTTCAACAAGCGGCGCCACTTGCTCGTGGGCAATGAGTTGATCTTTCGTGAATCCCTGCTCGAAGCCTTCCGTAACCAATTCTACCACATCGTAATCATACCCCAAGTCTTTGAAATCGCTCTGCCCGGGCTCAAGCCCGGCCGTGGGTATCCGGTTTACAATCGTTTCATCCAAACCTAAAAAAACGGCCATTTCCCGCACCAGACGTTTTGATAAGCCGGCGATAGGACTTATGTGTACCGCACCGTCACCATACAGGGTATAGTAACCAATTCCGAAGTCTTCATCCTTGTTGCCGGTGCCGGCTACAATTTTCTTTTCGGTAGCAGCTTTTGTATTTAGAACGTTCGCCCTCACCCTTGAGATCATGTTTCCCCGATTATATTCATTCTCAAAGGCTTCCGGGTTAGTCAGTTTATATGACGCCACAAGGGATTCAATATTGTGGGTCTCGTAGCGTAATTCCAGGTTTTTTGCCAGGGTTTCGGCGTCGTTGGCATCTTCCATTTTGTTGACACTAGAGGGAAGTATGTACCCTACAATTTCAAGGTTATTTTCGGTTTCAGCGTTGTATCTATCAAACGCCCTCTTAGTCAAAGCCGCCGTAGTGCTCGAATCTACTCCACCGGAGAGGCCCACCACGCAACCGGTTGAATCAACGTTTAAAACCGTTTCAATGACAAAGTCGCCGATTTCTTTACAAACTGTTTCGCAGTCCATTTTGGGGAGCGTTATTGAATTCATTTTAATCTCCTGATGGGATTTATGCACGGTTGAAAGGAATTACCAGGTGGTAAACACCGCTTTCAAGGCGTGCTTTTATGGGTAAATCCCCTTTTCGAAACACGTTCATCATGCCAATATTGGAAAACAAGACTTCTGCCATAAATCCCTTGATTCCTCGTTCTTTAGCCAACCTTATCAACATTTTGTAAAGATAAGAAGCAATTCCGAACCGCTGGTACTTATCATCCACCACGAAAACCACCTCCGCAAAAGGATTACCTGGAATCTTGATATAGCGCGCCTCGGCGATAATGCGCCCTTTTCCCTCTTCGCCTACCAACCCAACGATAGACATGATCTGGTTCCAATCCACATTGACGTACTCTTGCATTTTGGCATGCGGCATGCTGCTGACGGTGCGGAAGTACCTGGAGTAGACCGCCTCGTCTGAAAATCGATAAAACAGATGGCGCATGCCTTCTTCATCAGACGGTCTGATGGCTCTAAATCTTATTTTGAGATCGTCTTTGGATAAAAGGGTATCTGTGATATCGGCAGGATAGAGGCGCGCGCCCTGCGCGAGAAAAATTTGGTCACGGTACAGTATCTTTTTATTTTTGGCTGCCTGTACAAGATCGGCCCTATCATCGGGGTGGGCAATGTCAATTAAGGCTTGCGCCCGCTCCCGGACGGTGCGCCCCTCTAAATAGGCAACACCGTACTCGGTAACGATTGCGCCCACGGATTCGATTGCATTGAACTGGTTAGGCAGATCAGCGATGGACAACAAAATGTTGGGCATTCCATCCCGATCCCGGCTGGTCAGGGCAAAAATAGCGCGCCCACCTTCAGACAGTTCGGCTCCCATTATGAAATCCATTACTTCGGCAGGTCCTGAAGCAACATTACCCTTTCCAATGTATAGGCCGATGCGGCCATACAAATCAACCTTTCGGGCCGCAACAATTGTGACAAATCGAGGATTGCTGCCGATCATCACCGGGTTAAAGACTCTGGCGATTCGTTGAAACTCAACCAGGGGGTTATTGTCCAGCCATTCCATCAGCGCCTGGGTACCAACGGCATAGGACGTCAGGGCTTTTCCTCGATAGGTTTCCTTGCGCCGGTTGGTAGCCGCCCCGCTTTTCATCAGATCCATCAACGGATCTGTAAATAGCGGTGAGTGTATACCCAGATGACGTTTAGTTGTCAAATGCCGAACCAGTGCCTCGTAGAGAGGGCCGATGGAGAAAGCCAGGCAGCTTTCATCTTCAATTAACGAAACCACGTGTTGCGCCACCTGATCCCAAACATCATCTATTTCCCAGCGATCCAGTAGAATGAGCGGATCTGTTGATTGGACCAAAAAATCAAATTCAGATACCTGAACAAAGGTATCACCAAAGGTGCGGGGAATTTGGGTGTTGATTTCACCCACACAAATATCAGCCTGCTCCATGGCTTCGCGGGCGACATCGATGGCGACCCCTAAACTGCAAAAACCGGCTTCATTTGGCGGTGTAATCTGAACGACGGCCACGTCAACAGGTCGCAAGAGGGATTCAATTACCTGAGGTATTTTCACGAACCGACTCGGTATCATATCCACCCGGCCTTCTTCGATGGCTTCGTCTGCCACCCAGCCGGAAAAGAAGGTTTTCAGGCGAAAGTTTTGCGATTGAAGCGTCTGCAGTGATACGGCATCCCCGAAACTGACCAGTTGAATAAGTTCCAAATCCTCCAAATTCTTAGCATCAGTTGTCATTAGATGCCGCACCATGGTGCGGGGTTCGGCCACGCCAGTCCCTAAAAATATGCTCATTCCAGGCTTGATTTTTCCAATCACCGTTTCCGGAGAAACGACGGCGGATTTCCAGTTGGCGGGAGATATTTTTTCCATGAGTCTTCCAAACGTTTTGTTTCATCTGACGCTATCTTTTCTCCTAATATAAATCGCAAAAGCATAGATCGCAATTTGATCATCATTTTGTGAAGACTGGAGGGGTGAATTCGAGGCAGAAAACGTAGCGCTGATCTATGAACGGGAAACGATAATCATCTGCATTATTTACAAAACCAAGTGACTTCCCCCGGAACCGGGTTTGAAGGTGAGCCGATTCGCGTATGTGTGACTGTCTGAAACCATTAGGGAGCGTTACATCAAACAGATTGAAGTAGTTGCATGAAACCACAACTATCTCATATTCCTAACGATAGTGTTGATCTCGAGGCCCTGTTTGCTGCTACGCTCCTTTATGTCTGAGTTTCACACTTCCGTGAATCAGGTTATTTTCAAAGTCGGTGTTACTTGCTCTAGCTTTCGGGATAATCTGGTAAATTTAAAGTCCCCGTCGATTTTTTAGATTTTTGTTTCTGTACACTTTCAAGATCAGCAAAGCTGTTGGCGTCAGATGCCAAAGAAGATCAAAAATGTCGATGGGCCTATTCAAGATGCCATTTTTTAACATCATCAATTTTTCAAAAACATGCGGCATCGGGCGGAAGGGAGCCAGAAGCATAAAGACGGCAGCAATAATAAGGATAGAATACGGGATCTTATCGAGAATACCCCACATTATGATTTCTCCGAGGAACAAATTAGTGGATCTGGTTATCTGCAAAGCCGGTGTATCTTACTTGAGCTTTCGGGATAACCGTATGAGTGAATAGTCAACCGATTTTCTCACTCGCATCAATATAAATGGTTGTCAACAAAATAAAATTGGATATAATTTCAGACAAAATAAAAGTAATCGAAAGGAGCAGCCTTATGCCATCGTTCAATGCCCCAGAGCCATTTAAGATTGCAGTCCAGGAAGAAGTCTTGGAGGATCTTCGCCGGCGTCTGGCCTTGACCCGCTGGCCGGATCAGATTTTGGATTCAGGTTGGAAATTCGGAACCCATTTGGCTTACATGAAAGAGTTGGTCGATTACTGGCAATACCAATACGATTGGCGCACCCATGAACGCGTCCTTAATCGTTTGAACCACTATCGCGTGCAGCTGGATGATATCAACTTGCATTTTATCCATCAGCCGGGAGTTGGATCCGATCCCATGCCGTTGTTGATCAGCCACGGATGGCCCGGTTCGATCTATGAATTTGTCAACCTCTTTGCTCCTCTCACCGATCCCGGGAGCTTTGGTGGAGATCCACAGGATGCATTTAGCGTGGTGGCGCCCTCTCTTCCGGGTTATGGCTTTTCACATGTGCCTGATCAGCGCAGATTGGGAGTTGAAGAAATCGCTGAGCTTTTTATGAGATTGATGACTGAAGTACTCGGATATTCGCGCTTCGGCGCCCAGGGCGGCGATTGGGGATCTTTCATTACGGCCCGCTTAGGATTGGCTTATCCTGAGCAGGTGGCGGGAATACACCTGAACATGCTGCCAGTTGCCCCGCATCCCAGCCAACGATCTGATCTCACAGCGGCTGAAACGGAATTTCTTAAGGAGGCAGATATTTTTTTAAAGGAAGAATCCGGTTATCAATGGATCCAGGGCACTAAGCCTCAAACCCTTTCCTATGCACTAAATGACTCCCCTGTTGGGTTGGCAGCCTGGATCGTGGAAAAATTTTATACCTGGACCGATTGCCACGGAGATCTTGAAAGCCGCATCGGCAAGGATACCCTGCTGACCAACATCATGATTTACTGGATTACGCAAACCATCAACAGCTCATTCTGGTTGTACTATCAAATGCGTCATAACCCGTGGCGCCTTGGGCGCGGCGAACGCATCAAGGTGCCCGTAGCGATGGCCGCTTTTCCCGGCGAGATACTGCGCCCACCAAAAGAGTGGGTCCAACGGATCTGCAATCTGCAGCGCTGGACGCAGATGCCGTCCGGTGGTCATTTTGCCGCCCTGGAGGAACCAGAGAAACTTGTAGGGGATATCCGGGCATTTTTCCGCGATCTGTGCTAAACCGATTCAAAAGCCGGATAGTTATTTGAACAATGAATGGATTTTTCTTTATTTCCTATTATTAGACAGGATCTCCAAGATTTACAGGATTTTTTATTCTGATGTGCCTGGAATGGAAAAGGAAACTTTTGGACAGGGAAGAACAGCGCTTAAATTTGGGCGCCAGAAGATCAACCTTTTACAAAGGAGATAAAAAAATGATTACGGTTAGCGAAGTGAAAATCTAGACTCGCCGGGAATGTCCGACGCCTCTGCCAGTGCGGCAGATCATTGCTCCCTTTACTTCAGCCCGAAGTCAGATCAAAAGTCCAGCTTGAGCGAGCACCGAGAGCCACTGATAACTGAGTTCCGGTTTCAAAATGATTAAATCCGGCAAATCACTTCCAACAACTATTGAACAGGCCGTAGACTGCCTTATTTCAGAATTGCCCTCAGAGGAAAAGGCGAGAGTTGCGGATACCGATAAATGGAATTTGATGGATCTTTATTTCTCCCTCAGCGTGGATATAGAAGATAAATTTTGCCTCTGGGAAAATAGGGCGTTAGTCGAATCCTGCCGCGCAGTATCAGGAGATGAATGTTTTTTTATTGAGGAAGCATCCTACATAATCATCCTCGAACTCTGGAAACGATTACGGAATGGTTGATTTTACACACGGCGTCGCCTATGTCGATGGACAGCAAGTGCCCATCGCTCAGGCGAAAATTTCGATCCTTGACTGGGGCTTTCTCCACTCGGATGCAACATACGATGTCGCACATGTCTGGAAGGGAAAATTTTTCCGGCTCAATGATCATATTGAACGCTTTTTTTCCGGT
>JASFJP010000286.1:0-6382 GCA_050121225.1 Desulfobacterales bacterium | reverse complement strand
TGACCATCAAGGAAAGATTCATGGAGATCAGGTCGAAGTTTTGAACCAGGACACTGGCGGCCACCTGAGGCGGTGAACCGAAATCAAGGTGCAAATTCCCAGAATTTTTTTTAACTATTGAACTTAACATTTTGGTCATTTTCCTGTCATCTTGCGGTTAATTCTTTGTTTTATGCTCGGCTCAAATCCAATAACATTTGTGGATGAAACCAAAACTGGGAGGTAAATGAAAATGAAACATTCATTAAGTTTGACTAAGTATGTGGTCGTTATTGTGATGGTTGGATTCATGTTGGGATCTAGCCTTCAGATCGCAGCGGCAGCCAAAAATGCTCCGGTACGGATGATACCGGAAAATTTCAATGCCCTGGCAAAAGACGCCGGGCCGGCAGTAGTCCACATTCGGGTGGAAAAGACCGTCAAGGCAGGCGGAGCGGAATTTCGTCAATTTGAAAACCATCCTTTTCAAGAAGATGATCGGTACAAAGACTTTTTTGATCATTTTTTCGGTGGGAGAAGTCCGCATGAATTTAAGCAGAACGGATTAGGTACCGGATTCATCATCGATAAGAACGGCTTTATCGTCACCAACAATCATGTGGTGAAAGATGCGGATAAGATCAAAGTAGTGCTTAAAGATAAACGGGAATTCGATGCCAAAGTGGTGGGGCGCGATCCGCAAACCGATCTGACGCTAATTAAAATTGATGCCAAAGAAGATTTGCCGACGGTGCGCCTTGGCAGCTCCAGCAAACTGCTGGTCGGTGAATGGGTGGCGGCGATCGGCAGCCCGTTTGGTTTGGAGCAAACCGTTACCGCCGGGATCGTCAGTGCCAAAGGTCGGGTGATTGGTTCCGGTCCCTATGATGATTTCATTCAAACCGATGCATCCATCAACCCGGGCAATAGCGGCGGCCCGCTGATCAACATGAACGGAGAAGTCGTGGGAATTAACACCGCCATCATCGCCAGTGGCCAGGGCATTGGGTTTGCCATTCCGATTGATCTGGCAAATGGTATCATTGAGCAGCTGAAAACCGACGGCGAAGTCACCCGCGGTTGGTTGGGGATAACCATTCAGGATCTAAGCGGTGAGTTGGCAGAATACTACGCTGTAAAGAGTGAAACCGGCGTGCTAGTGGCCGATGTTATCCCCGGTGATCCGGCCGATCAGGCTGGGATCAAACCCCATGATATCATCATCAAAGTCAACGGCGATAGCGTAAATACCGGACGGGATCTAACCGCCAAATCCGCCAAACTGACGGTCGGAGATAATGCGACGCTAACCGTATTGAGGAATGGGAAGCAAAAGACGCTCAATGTTAAAGTCGGTAAAAGGCCGTTGACCCTTGCTGCTGCCAAAGCCCCGCGGCAAGAAAAAGAGACTGAATTCGGTTTCCAGGTCGCTGACTTGACCCCGCAGATGGCGCGTCAACTCAACCTGACCGATGATAAAGGCGTTGTCGTAGTTGGCGTCAAAGCTGAAAATGCCGGTATTCAAAAGGGCGATCTCATAAAAGAGGTTAATCGCAAACCTGTTGAATCAACCGGCGATTTTAAAAAACTGATTTACAACAATAATACCGGTGACGGGGTTGATTTGCTCGTCAAACGCATGAATGCCGGCTATGTGATCATTCACCTGGCCTAAGTGCCGATGTATCGTCACAGACGGTCAGGGTGAATCCGAACCGAGCCGAATAGTTTTCAGGCTCGGTGCGCAATCCTATAGACGGCGCCAATTTCTGCGAAGATTTGAGTTCTATTCGATTTAATCGATTTCCCGCTCCCTCGATCCGTTTCTCTCAGAAGAGGGGAGATGCTTTCTAGCGTCTTGTTCCGAAAGCCCTCTTCGGCCTCCTCTAAAGTTGGGGGAGTCGGGAAAATTTATTAAATGGAAAAGGGGATTTAGATATGTTCAACAAAAGATTAATTAGGGACAAAAAGCATTGGTCACAGTTCGTCATGGCGCTTTCGCTATTGTTACAATGGCGACCCCTCAAAAAAGTCTGCAAGCGATGGAAATGGGTCATATCATCCGGGTGCTCGAGCAAACCAACTGGCGCATAGATGGACCCAAAGGCGCCGCCGTCATTTTGGACATGAATCCTTCCACCCTCCGCTCCCGCATGCGTAAACTGGGGATTAAAAACCTTAAGGGGGTTCAGACGTTCAAAGGTTCAGCGTTCAGGTGTTCTGGGTTCTAGGTTCAGGATTCAGCCTAGCCTCTGGCCGCGAGCGTCCAGTCTGATCGGAAAAGAAACTTTTAAAATGTTTCATATATGCGTGAAGGAAAATCCCGGATGTCTTCCGGACTGATTCATTCTTCTTTGCGCAAATCATCCAGGATACGCGGCAATTCTTCTGCCATATATAGCGGGAGGGACACCAGCGTGTATGCAACTTCACGATTGCCTTCTTTGGTGCGGATGACATTTTTCACATTATGAACAGATGGCAGGTTGAGGTCAAAACGAACCGCCAGCTCCACCCGCTTGCGAAACACAAATTGTTGAAGTGATTTCAGGGCTCCGCTTTTACCGGCCTTAACTTCTATCGGCACTATCAGATTTCCTTGTGAGATCACATAATCCACCTCGGCGTTGGAAGACCTTCCTTCGCGAAGCCAGTAACAGAGCTGCGGTGCCTGGTGGGGATGCAGCAGGTGCTGGCCGATAAACTGTTCGGCCAGCCCTCCTTCATTGACCAGACTGCGTTCATCAACAGATTCAAGTAATAGCCAGTCATTACCACAAATATGGTTGGCCATGCCAACATCCATAAACAGTAATTTATAGGCGTTAGGATTGATATCAACGTAAAGGGGGATACCTGTACAATGGCTATGAAAAACCTGATGACAAATGCGGGCATTGGCCAACAGCTCGATGACATTTTTAACTTTTAGGGACGTTTCCTCTCTTACCATATTGCTGTATTTCACTTTTTTTCCCAGACTCCTCGGAATATATCGAAATATTTGCTGCAAAAGGACCAGATCTTTTTGTTTGGCGTATTTGGCGAAATCGTCCTGGTAAGTATCGGTAATGGATCGTTGAACAGCCGTGACTGCAGTCAGGTAGCCTTCATCGATAAATACCTGCACCGCTTCAGGCAGCCCTCCCACAAAAAGGTATTCGCGCTGGCGCTTGAGCAGTTTTTTATGAGCCGCCATCGGTATTTCCTTACCGAGTTTAAAGCCGGCAAGATATTTTTCAAGATCCGGTGAAACAGCGGACAGAAACTCTTTAAAAGTCAAGGGACCAAGATGATAATATGTAATCCGCCCTACCGGCATTGAAAAATGATGGTCCGCGAGGGTAAACTCAAGCAAAGATCCGGCACTGACCACCGGAATATTCGGTCTTTCTTCATAGAAATAGCGCAGTGCCTGAATGGCATGAGGAGTGCCCTGGATTTCATCCAAAAACAAAATAGTGTCGGCGGAATTTATTTTTTGTCCTGTCACTGCCTCCAACTCATAAATAATTCGCTCCAGATCAAGCGTTTTGAAAACAGCATCCAGATATAAATGTCTTTCAAGATTTATCTCCGCTAAGACCAATTCATTGTTTGCCGCGAACTGCCTTACCAGCGTAGACTTGCCCACTTGCCGCGCCCCCCTTAAAACCAGCGGTTTGCGTCGCCGGGATCCGTACCACTCATTTAAATGATGTTCTGCATAGCGAAAAATCATTATAAAACACCTTTATTTTAGTTAATAAGTTATCAAAATAAAGGTGTCTTTTCAATAATAATTATGAATTAATTAGGGTTTTTTATATGAGTCCGGTAACAAATATCGGTATCCAGTATGGATCGGTCGGGGGTTGAAATACGCAGCGTCCACCTTTCGAAATTAGATCCTATAATTTCCATGGATTAACGATGGGTATGTTGCTCGGGGTAAAATCATTTTCATTTCTGGTCGCTAGTGTCAAATTATGTGTATAAGTAGTGGCTGCGATTAAACTATCAATTGTGGACATCGGAGCCCCAGCTTTCTCTGCATTTCCCTGAATGACTCCCCAATTCTCACAAACCATCAAATCAATAGATAGAATTCGTTCTTTATATTCTATAAAAAGGGTATTCAACCAGAGCGTCAACCGCTCTTTTTTGCCGGATTCCGGCAGCTTCGTTAATCCCTTTCTCACTTCACCAATCGTAATGGCGCACAAAAATAACGCCTCTGACGGCATTTCATTTAACCAATCGACAACCTTTCTGCTGGGAGTGGGCTTAACCAACTCCGAAATAACACAAGTGTCTAAGAGATATTTCACAGTTCTATATTCCTTGGATAATCCTTTTGTCGCTCAATTTGAAAATCCTCATCCATTTTCGGGCAACCAAGTAAAAAATCCTTAAAACTAAGTTTATTGGAAATCAATTTTTCATAATCTCTGACCGATAAAACGACTACGGCTTTGGTTCCTCTGCGGGTGACATATTGGGGCCCGCTTTTTAGGGCATTTTGAACAACCTTGCTAAATTGACTTTTGGCATCTTGGAGTTTCCAGACAGTTTCCATAATTCCTCCCTTCAAAATCAACCTAGTCAGTCTAGGCTGATATCAATGGTTTGTCAACATTTTTTTTCACCGCTGTTGAAATTCTAGTTCAATAAATTCTTAGTTTTTTTCTTTCGATCGCAGAAAATCCAACAGGCCGAATTCAGAATTATGCAGCCATAACTGATCGCCCGCGGCCAAAGGAATGGATTCCAACTTTAAAAAAAATATCAGACAGCATTCACAGGATTATCAGGATAAAAGAGCCTTCGGCCTAAGGGTATCTCGCCGCAGGCGAAAAAAATCCCGTTAACCCTGTAGATCCTGTCAAAAAAAATTGTAAGCTATTCCCTGAAATAATCTCTAAAATTTAAGAACCGATTGATGATTGATCCCAATCGGGGCGAAGCGAACTAACCTGTTAATATATGTGATATTTAGCGTTTCCTTGATATTCCACGGAAAATCTTATCTCCTAAAAAGCTCTCCGAAGTCCAATTAAAAAAATTTAATCAATTAAATTGATATGTTAAAGACCTTGTGATTATAATTATGCCGTTGGCATGAATCTTGGACTATCTTTACCAGGTTAGTCATCACGCTCTTTGGTTCCGATTTCGCCTGGGATGCGTTCGGCTTGATTGGCTATCGATTCAACTTGTTTGGAGATAAGAACGCACGGGTTTTAGCCGGTTATCGCGCTGTATCCCAGGATTATACAGATGGCAGCGGAAGAGACAAGTTCCAGTGGGACATCACAATGCACGGACCCATATTGGGGCTGGATACTGGGTTCTAGACGACTCCGGCAAAGGGCGACGGGGAAAGGATGTCACGACTTAAAATCACAGGCGGCGACGGTTCTGAGGCCGAGAAAAACCTGGTTTCTGACGACACCTGGCACCTGGCTTGGGGCTGCATTAAAAAATCAGACGGACCTTTGCTGTCCCTGGCTTTAAAACTCACAGGTTTGGCCAACTTTAAAGTGATGCTGATTTGGAACAAGGATTTAACCCTGGGCGCTGCTTACGAATTTTTCAATGTGGCGGTTCCTTTATTGGTTGGTTCTTCTCCAACGGAAGTCTGGAAAGACCCCTGTTAAAGCCTAAACCGTAAAATATGTTGTTTTAGAAGTGGATCTGCCATAACGTATCCGGTATCCTCTTTGTAAACGACGGTCTGGTCTTCGAGTTTCATGATTATCTTTCGCACTCCGGCCGCAGTCAGTCCGGTGGATTGAATAAAGTCCTTTCCCTGTGGATGCGCAACAGGCTCCTTTTTTGCCATGTTTACGATTACTTTCTGCTCCGCGGCCGTAAAACCAGCCAAATAGTTTTCCGGTTCCTTGCGCCGATCATAGACAAGCTTGGAAAGCCCCGAGTCAATGTCTTCATTGGTGATTTCTTCCTTCGGGACATCATGGAACAACAAGGCAAAGCAGAGCCTGTTTATCGCTTCCGGCATTCTCGACATTTTGTCCTGTAGATATTTGGCGTTCTCAAAGGATATGGTAAATCCTTCCTGCTTGAAACGTTCGTCCATATATTGCCAATAGATATGATAATCAATCGCTTCGAAATAAACATGGGTGCCCCAATTAAAAAATGGCGCCTTGGGCCGTGCGAAAATACGGTTTAACAAGTGATGTTTTGATCCAAGAATTACGACCGGAATCTGTGAGTCAATTTGTTCCAGACCGTTGCGAAACAGTGCTTCAGCTTCGTCGATCAAAGCGATGTCCTGAAACTCGTCCAATACCAGCAGGATTGGTATATTGGAAGCGAATATCAGATCCAGTTGTTTCAAAATTTCTGTAAACGGTCTTATTTTTTGTCCTTCTCCGATACCGAAGGACAATTTAGGGTA
>JASFJP010000285.1:0-6419 GCA_050121225.1 Desulfobacterales bacterium | reverse complement strand
CCCGGAGCCTGATGCGTCGCAGATTCAAGAAAAAATGAAGTCGAGAGCACTCTTTCCATCTCCAAACTTCCGCACGTTTTGCAGGCAATCGGTTCTTTACTACCAATCCCAATTAGGAATTCGGATACTGTCATGCATTCTTTGCACTGATACTCGAAAATTGGCATTTCAAACCTCCTGCAGAAATTCATACCTGTCAAGCCATGGCGACGGTTCGGTAGTCTCCCAGTCTGGAATATAACATGTTATGTTTACAAAGCAGCCTTTCTTTTGACACTCAGGGCAGATTTCAGGTGCAGCACCCGCTGTCAGCGTGTAACTGCATTCAGCACACCGCCAATAGGTTAAGCCGCATCTCGGACAAATATCACTAGGAAATTTTTCAGAAGATGTATAGCCGCATTCGGTACATGTCCAAATATTTTGATTGGCGTCCATATTTTCTGTCCCCCCTTTACTTTATTAACCGGCGTCCGCCAAAGGCGACTGGGCCACATTCTGAGTGCTGGATTCCCAATGTGGTTGGGTTTTTCTGTGTCTTCATTTATCAGTTCGCTCCATTTTCCCGCATAAGCAACAATGGAACTAAAATATTGTGATACATCTTGCCCTCCCTGGAAATAAAATATTGACCACGTTACCATCCATCGTAGATTTCAAAATTCCTTACTTCAATTCCGGAGAGCATAAAATGTGCCAAAAGAGGATAGTTTTAATATTCGACGTAATGTCAAGTGCTTAAGTCCATGGATACCTGACTTTTGCATCTCTTAAAAATTCGAATATCGCAGATATTCAAAATTTATTTTCGAAAAATTTCGAACTTAATGAAAACTCTGTTTTTGCTGAGAACTGCAGAATTCATTTGAGAAAGGAAAAACATTGAACGATCGATAGTGAAAGCTATGTAGTCAATGGTTACAAAAGGTGTAACCATTGACTACAATTATATAAATTCTCGTTTTCATTGGAAATTTTGGCCTTTGCCTATAAATATCAATTGTAAATGTAGCCAATTAAAACGCTGTGGGCATTTTCTATTTATCTGCTGCTCAAATCCTTCAATCAAACCTTTATAACTATCTGTTTTTCCGCGTTTTATTTTATTATTCGTAATAACTACTTTTCCCCTCTTCTGGTATATTACTTGCTTTTTTGAAAGTTGCACGACCAACGCAAATATCAAACCAAGGAGGACCATAAGATGGCTATCAGTACAGACAAAAAAAGTGTCGTTGGATTCCAAGTTATCGAAAATGAATGTATTTGGATGAAGGCCGGCGTCGTCAATTTTAGATTGTGTGACAATGCGTATGACTGCAATAGCTGCCCGTTTGACAAAGGTATGAGAAAAGCATTAAGTTCCCGGGAAAAGGAAAAAGTTAGGAAAGTAAGCTGGAGGCAGAACTTGAGGGACCACCGGCGCGATGAGCCGCTCCCTTGCCGCCATGCATTGACCGGCAGAACGGTACCATCGAAAATCTGCCCATATAACTATGAATGCTATCATTGCCCTTATGATCAATGGCTGGATGACCACGATCAGTTAGAATACCAACCGGCGCTTGGCCATAAGTCTGCTTCGGGATATAAACTTGCGGATGGATATTACTACCATCCAGGTCATACCTGGGCCCGTTTTGAACACGGGGGCCGAATTCGAGTAGGCTTTGATGATTTTTTTGTGAGGCTGTTTGGTTTAATAGACAAACTTGAGCTACCGGCGCTCGGCAAATCCTTAAAGCAAGACCAACTTGGGTGGAAATTCGGAAGAGGCAATAAGGAAGGGCAGGTCTCCTCGCCGGCCTCTGGAACGGTGTTAACGGTGAACTACCGCACTCAAGAACACCCGGATATCGCCCATCAAGATCCCTACAATGAAGGATGGTTATTCATCCTTGAACCGGACATGCCAAAAAAGAACCTAAAACGTCTCTATTTCGGATCAGATAGTGTGAAGTGGATGGAGAGAGAGAGTAAAAAGTTATTAGCACTGATGGGATCCGAATACGAACGACTTGCCGCAACCGGAGGTGAGCCTATTGATGACGTGTACGGCGACATTCCGGATCTGGGATGGGATTTGTTGGTGGAAACGTTTTTAGGTCAGCAGAATAAAAATGACTGATCTCAGTAGACTGCAGCCACTTTAAAAAAATGATCACAATAGTTGCAGAAAAACATCGGTGTTGCATCTAAGTCTTTCAATGTGCTGGAGAAGTGCATCAGACAA
The DNA here is from genome assembly GCA_050121225.1 of Desulfobacterales bacterium. Classification (GTDB taxonomy): domain Bacteria; phylum Desulfobacterota; class Desulfobacteria; order Desulfobacterales; family JAFDCJ01; genus JAFDCJ01. Next base: position 4,186 of record JASFJP010000285.1, on the reverse strand, counting down.
CATGTATCGTCGCAGTGAAAGAGATTAAATAGATGACCGATTTCATGCAAGATGATTTTTACGGCTCTTTCATATAGCAGAGAAGAAGGTTTCGTAAGCTCTGGTTGTCGATCCAATCTGAATAGAGACACTATGGCGTATTTACCGTCCTGCTGGGCCTCACCATATACATGGGTGACAATCGGGACAAAAAGATCTTCATTACAAATGGCGATAACTTTATTAAGCCTTCCCACGCCCAGAGAAGACAAGGCCAGCAGTACTTTACCGGCATCATATTGCTGCCTTCCTTCGTCAAAGGCCGCAGCCGGCGCTGGGAGCATCGGGAGTATTTTGGTGGATAGGTTAAGGTGGACGTCGATATTGGATGCAGCAATTTCTAAAACCAGTTCGGGCACAATACCGAGCGGAATGATCCCGATGTTTTTTTCACTCCTTATCATAGGCCCAAAAAGATTCGAATCGTTTCTGTGTTAATTCCGTTTCAAATCAAACCGTTTGATCTTTTTGTGGAGAGTCACCCGGTTGATGTCCAGAACCTTTGCAGCCCTGGTCACATTCCAGTCGGACTCCTCTAAGATATAACGAATATATTCCCGTTCGTTTTCCTGCAGCGTTAGCCTTCCGGATGGCGGTTCACCGCTGGCATTTAGAAAAGAGAAGCTATCGGCTGCCAGTGTGCGGTATTTTGCAAGCACCACGGCACGTTCCACAGCATTTTGCAGTTCACGAATGTTCCCCAACCAATCACAGTGAGTTAACAGTTCCATGGCATCACGGTCGATGTGATCCACATGTTTGTTGGTTTCCTGACTGTATTTCTCAAGGAAGTGCGCTGCCAACAAAGGGATATCTTCTTTTCGTTTTCGCAGAGGCGGGAGGTGAAGGATAATAACATTAATTCGGTAGAAAAAGTCTTCCCGAAAGGCGTTGTTTTTGATCATGTCGCCCAGATTTTTGCATGTGGCTGAAATAAGACGAAAATCCACATCAATGCTCTGGCTGCTTCCGATCCGGTTGATTTTTTTTTCATCCAGAACACGCAAAAGATCCACCTGCATTTTGGCGCTGATTTCTCCGATTTCGTCCAAAAACAGGGTTCCCCCTGAAACCACTTCTAAAAAACCTCTCCGGGCCTGAACGGCACCGGTAAAGGCGCCTTTTTGGTGCCCGAACAATTCACTTTCGAGTAGTGCATCCGGAAGGGCTCCACAATTAATGGCAACAAAGGGGTTAGTATTCCTTTTGCTCTTGGCATGAATAGCTTTGGCGACTAGCTCTTTGCCGGTCCCGGTTTCACCGGTGATTAAAACCGAGGCATCGCTTGCGGCGACTTCGGGAATCAGTTCAAAAATCTTTTCCATAGCCGGAGATTGACCAATAATGTTGTCAAAGCGTGTTATACGATCAAGATGCCCTTTCAAATAATTATACTCACATGAAAGCTTTTTTTGTTGCACCAGCTTTTCCATAACGAGGGTGAGCTGTTGGGGTTTGAACGGTTTTAGCAAATAATCGGCAGCGCCGAGTTTCATGGCTTCCACCGCCGTTTCAATGGTACCGAAGGCGGTGATAATCACTACGAAGGTATCCGGGTACTCTGTTTTTACTTTTTCAAGCACTTCCAGTCCGCTCATCCCCGGCATCTTGATGTCAACAAACAGGACATCGAATGCAATTTTTTGAAGTTTTTCTAGCGCATCTCTGCCGGATGAAGCTGTCTCAATGAAATGCCCCGATTTTTGAAACCAATGAGAAAATGATTCCCGAATGATCACTTCATCGTCGACAATCATGATATACATTTTATCATTCATTGCAGTCCTCACTTGCTTGTGAGTGCGGTTGATAAAAGGGGAAAGTCCAGAATGAAAGTCGTGCCCTGACCGACTTTGCTGTCTAATTTGATATTTCCAGCGTGGCTTTTAACGACACCGTAGGTAATAGATAACCCGAGCCCGGTACCCTGTCCATTTTTTTTGGCCGAGAAAAAGGGATCGAAAATACTTTTCAGGTTTTCTGCAGCAATTCCGCATCCTGTATCGCGAATTTCAATATGTGTGGTTTTGGCGTTACGACCCTTTGTAGCGGATATCGTCAGTCGCCCACCAGCCGGCATGGCTTCGATGGCATTGAAAATGACATTCAAAAAACATTGCTGGAGTTGATTTCTGTCACCCCGCACAACAAGTGGCCCCGTGAAGATACGGCAAATAAGCTCAATATTGTTTAAAGACATTTTGTGCTTGGTTAAAGCAATCACAGATTCGATTACTTCATTCAAATCAACTTCTTTATATTCATTGGTCGTTTCTCTTGCGAACGACAAAAGACCGGAAATAATGTTGCCGCAACGTTCCAACTCAGACGACATCAATGACGCATAATATTTCATATTTTCAATTTCTGCATGGTTCAATTTCTCTTTGTCCAGCGAATCCAGTATCAGCTGATTAAATGTCAGCAGTCCCTGAATCGGATTGTTGATTTCATGGACGCAGCTTGCCGCCAGCTTTCCGAGTGAAATCATGCGATCCTCCTGAACCAGCTTGTTTAAACCGTCTTTCAATTCTCGGGTCCGCTTTTCCCAACGCGAAAGAAATTCCGCCGTAATATCCTGCCAGATCTCGATAACTTTCACAACCTGACCTTGCTGGTTTGTAATTGGATAAGAGACCACATTGCGATAGGAGGGACCGGTTTGCGAGTCGGCAGACTCATGGATTACATGTGCCGACTCACCGGTTCTAAGGGTTTCGATCATCGGGCATTCATATTCCGGATGGGCGCTTGAACAATGGGCGTCATAACCGTAAATAACTTTATAACAATAGGAGCCGATGACCTCTTCTTTGGTTTTTCCGACGATATCCAAAAAGGCAGCATTGACGTGTTCGATGATAAAGTTTGTATTTAAAATAATGATAGGTTCGTTTTTGAGTTGCATCAGAAAATCTGATACCATTTGTTCAAGCAAAATCTGCTGTTCAGCGTATTTCAGTTTTTTCTGGCTCAGGTCAAAATAAGATATCAAAAACTGGCCGACGTTGTGTTCCACGATCCCAACGCCCTCGGGTCGCTTGTGGATAAGTTCGCTTAAAATCTCTTTGTTGTCGGTCAGCTCCACGATTCCGTCAAGGTCTTTTAGGCCAAAAAAATCTTCGAAATTGGCCGTGGTACAAATCCCCAACTCTTCCGCAAATAACAGTCCTTCGGCTTTCGGATCAATATCGCACACACTGACGATGTTGATATTTAGAAATGGCAAAGCATTTTTCTGGAGATGTTGCAGAAACTGTCTACAGGTGCGGCCGCCCCCGACGATGGCCAGGTTGAGAGATAAGCGGGACGAAGGCAATGTCTCCGGTTGACTTGCTGTGTTCATCATTTAACTTCCATTGGGCAATATGGATTTTAATTTATATTTTAATGGTGCGGAACGTGTCTATTATTTCAGGAAATCGTTTTCAAGACAAGATCTATTCGTGTGGTCAAAGAGAGGCTGTAGAATAACCTTATCATTTGGCGATATTAGCAATTGTGCGGTGATTTGAGAACGATACTGAAGCTTGGAAAGGTCTATTACCCGGTACCGTATTTTAGGTTTCGCATATAAAACCGCTGGCCATTATACACCGTTTCCACAATTTTACATTCAGAGATCAATTTAGTGACCATTATCCAATCATTGTCCGCCTTGGCCAAAAAATCGCTCACAGCACTTTCCCGCATGGGATGGAACGAAGTAATGCTCAACAGATCATTTTCAGCATTCCCTGTAAAAGCGAACGCGACGCCCTCGTACCCGACTAAATATTCCACACCATCGATTTTTTCACGAAAAATTTGGAAAGCCATATTAATATCTTCCAGGCTTTCTTAACCTGCTTTTGGACGCTCTTAAAAATATCCTCAGGTTCGTAAAACGGACAACGCTCAACTTGCATGCGACTTGTTTTTCCGACCTGACAATAAACACAGGAATAGGTACAAAACTTGGGGGAAAATTGTTGACACCCAAACTTCGTCCAAGCCGTCTGGAAGGTACCGGTCCAAAAGCGATCATTGGATTACATTTCCTTTTTACAAATTTGCTTCTTTGACAGCTGTCAAAATCCCCGTAAGCATGGCTTTGCGTTTTGAAGGTGGATCTGGAATTTCACTAATATCCGAGTCAAGAAACCCT
>JASFJP010000284.1:0-6436 GCA_050121225.1 Desulfobacterales bacterium | reverse complement strand
TGGGAAGACCGCAACGACCCGCTTATCGAAAAATATCCTCTTCAACTCTTGAGCCCCCACCCGAGGAATCGTGTTCACTCTGAGATGTTTAAGGTCGAGTGGCTTCGGGAGGTTGAACCCCACCGGGTCTGGATCAATCTTCAAGATGCTGAGCCACGAGGTATTACGGATGGCGATGAGGTGTTTGTGTTCAACGATCGAGGGAAAGTGGCCATCACCGCTTGGGTGACGGAGCGCATCATGCCCGGTGTTGTTTGTATCTTTGAGGGATCCTGGTACCAGCCGGATAAAGAGGGCATCGACCGGGGCGCTTGCGCAAACACGCTGACTAAAGACGAATATTCCGGTGGGGGAGCCTCGGCCCTCAATACCGCCCTGGTTCAGGTTTGCAAAGGGGCGTAAAGACTGAGAGGATTTGATGATGCAGTTAGGATTTTATTTTAATCAGACTCGATGTACTGGATGCAGCGCCTGCCGCGTGGCATGCAAGGATTGGCATAATATACCTGCGGGTCCGGCGAACTGGATGCGGGTATTGTATACTGAAAATGGCAAATTCCCGAATGTTTTCGTCGCCTATCTGGCCACACCTTGTTACCACTGTCTTGATCCCGTCTGTGTGCCTGCCTGTCCGGTCAATGCGATTTCGAAGAGAGATGAGAACGGCATCGTGCTTGTGGACAGGGAAGCATGCCTTGGGAATTTAAAATGTGATGTGAAGTGCCTCAAAGCCTGTGCCTACGATGCACCGCAATTTGGAACGGAGCAAGGGGCCAAGATGCAAAAGTGCAACCTTTGTATCGACAGGTGGACTGAGAATAAGCTGCCTGTCTGTGTGGAGGCCTGTCCAACACGGGCGCTGGATTCAGGACCGTTGGATGAGCTGGTAAGCAAATATGGTAAAATCCGGGAGACGGAAAGATTCGCTTATTCCAAAAAAATAAAGCCGGCAGTCGTTTTTACACCAAAGCTTCAAAAGAATGGCCCACGGTAGGGTATGGTGAGCTCACCGCTGCGTCACCTCGTCCCGGTTACCAAAGCGCCCGAGACACCAGCTTGACTTACGGAAACATTTCACGTCTCCCATGGTAAATGGCCATCAGAATGCAGCGCCGCCCAGAAGGCAACTACTCGACATAGCCGTTACTATTTTCTTTTCCATACCGGATCACGCTTGTTTATCAACGCGTCAACACCTTCTTTGAAATCTTCGGATCGAATCATGATACTTTGCATGCTGACTTCCATATCCAAATGGGTCATGAGATCGACGCCTTCACCCCTTTTAATAATCTTTTTAAAAGCCCCCACCGCCAGCGGTGCAGATTTGATAATATCATTTGCCAGTTTCTCCGCTCCCTCAAAAAGCGCCGCTTTTGTAGGATACAGATAATTGATTAATCCCCACTCCAGAGCCTGCTGTGCACTGTAACGATTAGTGGTCATCAATATTTCCATGGCCCTTGACTGACCCAACAGTTTTGAAAGGCGGGCGGTTCCGCCAAGGTCGGCAATCAACCCAAATTGGGCCTCCGGCAGACTCCAGATACAATCTTCACTCATCAGCCGAATATCACAGGCCAGCGTCACTTCCACACCTAATCCGATTGCCGCCCCATGAATGGCGCAAATAATTGGGATTTCAATAGATTCCAGTCGGTTTAACACTTGTTGAGCTCTATGAATTTCGGCTCTGATGGAGGCCCCTCCCCCACCCACATCGCCTAGAAAAGTTCCTGCAAGCTGCCCCAGGGAGTCGAAATCGATCCCAGCGGAAAAGACTTTGCCTTCTCCTTTGAAAATGATAACCCGGATGTCGCGATCCATAATCACAGTTTCTACCAATTTGCTGATCTTCTCAAGCATCTCAAATGAAATTGCATTTCGCTTTTCGGGACGGTTAAATGTCAGATAGAAAATATTTTCCACCTTTTCACCTACTACGTAATTATCTGTCATATATCCTCCGTTTGCTTACGATTAAATAATCGTAAGCGTTTACAGGTTCAAAAACTCAGATTTTTCTCTAAATGCGAAAACAGGTCAACGAGAAAGTTAATGATACCATCAATTGAATTGCTAAATTGATAAAAATTCGTTTTTTGAGGTCGGAAACGGTTCAGGTGCAAATAACGAAGGCAGGCTTCATTGTCAACATTGATTTTTTTTAAACGGTTCAGCTCTCAACTTGACACTCAAGCCTGATTTTGCCATGGTGAAAGATCGCAAAGGCGAGCTTCTAACTGTCGGCATTCAACGAATTCAGGGCGGGCAAACCGCGTCCTTTTTATACACGCTAGATTGGGCTAAAGTCTGATGTTTGAGCCGGTGAAGGTTAACCTAAAAAGAGGAGGTAAGTCATGGAAGCCTCATGCGGGATGGATTATGTTCGGGCCGCATTCAAGCGGGATTTTGCAGACCGGATTCCGGTCACAGTTTCGATGGGTAACTTTCAAGCCAACCTTGCCGGGGTATCTTTAAAGGAGTTCCTTACCGATCCGAATAAGATGGTTGAGACGACGCTGCATGCGTACGACATGGTTCGACCCGATACAATCGTCGCGCATATCGACCTAAATTTGGAAACCGAAGCCATGGGCAACGAATTGGAGTTTTTCGAAGACAGTCCTCCCCTTGTACGCAAAAAAATTCTTGAAGCCAATAAGGGTGCTCTGGCCAAATTAGACATACCCAATCCTGAAACAGACGGAAGAGGGCCGATATATTTGGAAGCATGCAAAAAATTGTCCTCGCATTTCGGTCGTGATGTCCCTGTGGCATCCGTCATAAACGGACCCTGGAACACTGCCATCACCCTGCGCGGAGCAGAGCAGCTCATCAATGATACGTTTGACGACACGCAATTCGTGCACGACGTGATGAGATACGCCACCGAGGTTGCCAAAACATATACAGTCAAACTCAAAGACACCGGCACAGGCGTTAGCATGACCGAGGCTGCAGCGTCCTGCAGTCTGATTTCCCCTCAGATTTATCGTACGTTCATCAAACCCTACCACATGCAGCTGTTTGAATTTTACAAAGCCAACAAGATCAACGTCAGCTTGCACATATGCGGTTTTATCGATCCGATACTTGAAGACGTTTTGGAGTTGCCGATTAACTCGCTGAGTGTAGACAGCCTAACTTCTATGAAATTGCTGCGTGATCTTGCGGGTACCCGAATCGTAGCCATAGGCAATGTGGCCACAGAACTTTATGTCCAAGGAACCTCCGAACAACTTGAAAAGGCGGTTAGAGAAGTTGTTGATCTCTGCGCTAAAGACAGCGCGTTTATTCTCTCCTCCGGCTGTGAAATACCTTACAACTCCACACGCGACCGGGTTTTACATTTTGTTGAATTCGGGCGTGAATACGGCAAATATGAGAGGTAAAACCTTAATTAGCGAAAGTCGAGGGGACCCCAGCTTCAAGGCGTTCAAGAGCGACGCTGTCCCGCGAGTCCGCGGGACCGCGAGCCCTTGATAACACAGAAGATGGGGTGGCATCGGCTTTCCCGCAGCGGTAAATAAAATGAAGCTTAAAATAGACAAATTTCATTTCTCTGTTATAGAAAAATAGCACATAAATTTCTATAGACCATCTGTGTTATTTTCAATAAGTTATTTAACTACTTCATTTTATTTACGCTCATTTGAGGTAATAGCAACGGGCAAAAGACGGCACCAAGAACATTTCCAGGTGTACATTCATTCGCCGCGTAGCTGAAAAAAAATCAGGAGCGCAAATCATTATGGATAAGACATATGGTTATGCCGGCAAAATTTTGCGGGTAAATCTTTCTACAGGTGATATCACAGAAGTTCCCACCGCAAACTATGTCGACCGTTTTTTGGGTGGCAGGGGAATCGCACTCAAGATCTACTGGGATGAAGTCCATCCCCAAATCGATGCCTTTGAACCGGAAAACAGGCTTATTTTCATGTCAGGCCCCGTCTGCGGTCTGCCCGGTTTTGCCGGGTCTCGATGGCAGGTTTGCGGAAAATCTCCGATCCTCAATCAATTTTCCTACTCTAATCTGGGAGGGGCCTGGGGCGTGCAGCTCAAATTTGCCGGTTACGATGGGCTGGTTATCAGCGGCAAAGCCGACAAGCTGGTTTACATGGTAATCGACAACGGCAAGGTCGAATTAAAGGATGCGGCGTTCTTAAAAGGCAGGGGAGCCATTGATTCGCGCCACTTATTGAAAGAAGAGCTTGAAAAATCATTTTGCGTCGTTGCAATAGGTCCCGCCGGTGAAAATGTGGCCAATTTTGCGACGCTTACGGCCGATCTGGACGCCAGCGGATCGAGTGGCTTCGGTGCCGTTATGGGCGCCAAGAATCTCAAGGCGATCGCTGTCAGGGGTCAGGGAAAGGTTGAAATTGCCGACCAAGAAGCGGTGAGATTGCTGAGGAAAGAGGTGCGACAGCTGAAATTTGAGCCTTTCCTTTGGCCCTCGATGTTACCGCAAGCACAGATGAAAAAGGAGCTGTGCTTTGGATGTATCAACGGATGCATGCGGGTGAAATACCATCCCGAGGAGGGACGAGCCGGGAAATACTGCTGCCAGTCTGCCGGTTACTATGAGATCAGAGCCCAGCGCTACTACGGCGAGGTTAACGATGTTCCCTATCAGGCAACCAAATTGTGCGATGATTACGGCATAGACACGCGTGCCGTGGAGACCATGATGATGTGGCTGAGTCGATGTCACAAAGCACAAATCCTTAGCGATGAAGGAACCGAGATACCGCTTTCAAAAATGGGCAGCTTGGAATTTATTCAGACCCTACTGTACAAGATTGCATTCAGAGAAGGATTCGGCGATGTATTGGCCGAAGGGACGATCAACGCAGCCAAGGCAGTGGGGGAAAATTCGGAACAGTTAATTACCGATTATATGATTAAAACGGGAGAAGATTCGCCATACGGGCCCAGGATGCATATTTCAACCGGGCTGCTATATGCCACCGAACCCAGAATGCCCATCCAGCAATTGCATGAAATCGGCCTTCCGGTTTTATTATGGGCGCTACGTGAAAATGGAATGCGTGATACGCTCATGCAAAATAACTATATGACCTCCGATGTTCTCCGGGCGATATCTAAAAAATTCTGGGGAGATGAAATCGCCGCTGATTTTTCGACATACCAAGGAAAAGCCCTGTGCGCAGCTAAGATACAAGATCGTCAGTATGCCAAAGAATCTTTGATTTTGTGTGATTTTTCCTGGCCCATCAACCATAGTCCGAACACACAGGATCACGTGGGTGATCCAACACTGGAAAGCCGGATTTGTTCGGCTGTAACAGGAGCGAAAATTGATGAGCAGGGGTTGAATAAAGTCGGAGAGAGGGTTTTTAATTTACAAAAGGCTGTTCTTGCACGAGAAGGTCGTAACGGGAGAGATTGCGATGACCTGGAAGAATTTAACTTTACCGTACCCCTCAAATCCGAATTCGGCAATCCAGGGTGCCTGGTGCCTGGTCAAAACGGAGAAGTTTTTTCAAAAAAAGGCCAGGTTCTTGACAGGGGCGAGTTTGAAAAAATGAAAGATGAGTACTACCAGATTCGTGGATGGGATGTTGCCACCGGTTTGCAGACAAAGGCCAAACTGAAAGAACTGGGATTAGGCGATATTGCAGAGACGCTGCAGAACGAGAAACTTATCATTTGAATCCTGCGCACGAGTTTAGAATCAGATGGTTCAGGATGTGGACAGCTATTAGCTGTGCCAGATCAAGATCGACTAGATTGTTTATCTTTTATAAAAGTAAGTTAACCCCGAAAATAACGTTTCTAGTCTACCTGTTAGATCGTTTTCAACGACCAGAACCGATATCTTGAGATTAAAGCAGTTCTGCAATATTTTGGTTGCGTCCCGCATCGTGGCGGAGCTGCACCGGTGTTCCCACCTGATTTTGCATGGTTAATGCGTCAAATACATCAGAATCAGGGTGTGGTCGTGCAATAAAACGCAGGCCTTTATCCGTTTTTCCGTATATCACCGCGTATGATGACGTTGCATCTTTTGAATAGACGACCGTATACGTTTCAATGACACCTTTTCCCGATGCTTTGTCGATTATCTTAACCGGTTCTTTTCCGACCAGGTAGTCTTTTTCATCCTCAAGGTCATGATATTGCAGATCTGCCTCAACCGGCGTTGCACCATAAACTCCCGCAGCATGTTTGTGCATAAACCATCCAAGCGATGTAATCAGGCCATTATCGCTTTTTTCACAGGCAATCGCGTCCGCGAGCGTTGCCACAGCGTGAAGGCTGTAGTTGTTGCCCGGCCCCCCGAAAAAACCGAGCCCGCCGGTTAAGGTCAATGGACGGGGATCGTTGTCTTTGAGCTCAAGCATGCGCCGGGCCACGGAAACAGCACAGGGAAAGCAGCTGTAAACGTCAAAACATTGTATTTCGTCCA
>JASFJP010000283.1:0-6439 GCA_050121225.1 Desulfobacterales bacterium | reverse complement strand
GACCTCAGCACAGTATCTGACACATAGACCGCAATGAATGCAAAATGAGGCCTCCTTTTCAAAACGGTCTTTGTCTGCGCCATACTCCTCGGCCAAGTCCAGCAATTTCGGTGAATCCGGGGCATGGGCAAGCTGTAGCTCTAAGATCATTTTGCGAATTTGATCTATCTTCTCAGATCTGGTTCTGACTACCAAATTTTCTTCTACCGTGTAAACGCAGGAAACTACGCGCTTTGTCCAGTCGCCAACCTGTACTTCTACGATGCAAAGGCGGCATCCCCCAAATGGTTCCAATTTTTCGTGGTGACATAATGTGGGAATCGAAATACCAACACTTTGGGCTGCCTCCAGTACGGTCATTCCTTCCCTGGCTTTGACTTCTTTTCCATCAATCTGTACAAGGATATCGCTCATTTTGCTTTGCTCTTTCTGGTTATCATTCTTTCTTCTTCAGGGATAGGAGGCGGAATAGACTCGCCTGAAATCTTCTGCACTGCACCAAAGCGGGAGGGGCAAACTTCAAAGCAAGTTCCGCACTTTGTGCATTTGTCCTGGTCAATGATATGGATCTTTTTTTTGCCGCCGTCTACCGCCTCGGCCGGGCACTTCCTAAAACAGATCATGCAGGCCTGGCACTTATCCGGGTCAATATGGTACGCGATCAGCTCCTTGCAGGACAACGCCGGACACCGCTTATCCTTGATGTGTGCCTCATACTCGTCTCTGAAGTAGCGCACCGTGCTTAGAAACGGGTTCGGGGCACTCGTACCTAATGCACACAATGAGGCTTCTTTAGCCACCTCGGAAAGCTCCTCCAATAGCTCGATGTCACCCTCGTTTCCATTGCCTTCGGTGATATTCGTGAGGATCTTAAGCATCTGCCTTAAACCTTCACGGCAAGGGACACATTTGCCACAGGATTCATCCGTGAGGAAGTCAATGAAGTACCTGGCGACATCAACCATGCAGGTATCTTCATCCATGACAATCATTCCGCCGGAGCCCATCATCGAACCCGCCTTGGTGAGTTCATCAAAACCGACTTCCAAATCCAACAGACTCTCAGGGATACAACCTCCAGACGGTCCCCCGGTCTGCACGGCTTTGAACTTCTTGCCTCCCGGGATTCCACCGCCTATTTCGTAGATAATATCTTTGAGGGTCATGCCCATGGGCACTTCTACAAGGCCGGTATTGGTTATCTTACCCACAAGAGAGAAAATCTTCGTGCCCTTGCTTTTATCGGTTCCAATTTCAGTAAACCAGTCAGCGCCGTTGTTGACAATAAGCGGTATATTGGCCCATGTTTCAACATTATTCAAAACGCTGGGATTATCCCAAACGCCCTTGACAGCGGTGTGGATATACTTCGGTCTGGGCTCTCCGGCCCTGCCTTCCAATGCCGTCATCAGCGCACTTGATTCACCACATACGAAAGCGCCAGCGCCTTTATGTACGATAATCTTGAAATCAAAGCCTGAGCCAAGGATGTTTTCCCCAAGAAAACCATACTCCTCAGCCTGCTTGATAGCGATGTTCACATTCTCTACTGCCAGGGGGTATTCCTGTCGAACGTAAATGTAACCCTCTTTGCTGCCAATGGTATAGGCGCCGATCATCAGCCCCTCGAGGACGGAGTGAGGATTCCCCTCAAGAAGGCTCCGATCCATATAAGCGCCGGGATCTCCCTCGTCTGCATTGACGATCACATATTTTTCATCTCCGGGGGCATTGCGAGATTCTTGCCACTTTCTGCCCGCGGGAAAGCCGCCGCCACCTCTGCCTCTCAGGTTGGATTTTTTGACTTCCTCCAATACTTGCTCGGGGGTCATCTGGAAAAGCGCTTTTCCCAGAGCGGAATAGCCGCCGATTGCCAGATAGTCGTCGATGCTCTTGGGGTCAATACTGCCGTTGGAGCCGAAAACAAGCCGCTGTTGATGCTTGTAAAATGGGATTTCAGATTCGTGAATGATTTTTTCATCTGTGTTGGGGTCGGTATAGAGCAAACGCTCTATGACCTTTTTTTCCTTTATTGCCTGGGAAACAATTTCAGAGGCATCCTCAGGCTGTATCTGGAAATAGCAGGTTTCCTCGGGGTGAATAACGATAATCGGACCCCTCTCACAAAAACCATGGCAACCCGTCCTCCGGAAGTCCACCTCTGCGCTCACACCCTGTTTTTCGATCTCGGCTTCAAAACTCGCAGCGACATCTCCACTGCCGGTAGCCTGGCACGCAGATCCGGAACATAGCGTAATGCAGGGTCTATCGGGGTCTCTTTTCGACAGGATACCTTTTCTGAATTCTTCCAATTCAGCGGGTGAATTTATCCGCGACATAATTTTATCCTACTCATAGTTTTTTAACACGTCTGCTGTCTCGCCCGGCGCCATCTTCCCGTGGGTCTTGCCATCGACTTCCATCACCGGCCCTAAAGCACAGCAGCCGAGACAGTTAACCGTTTCCAGGCTGAATTTCAGATCCAAGTCCGTTTCACCAGCTTTAATCCCCGTCAGATCTTGTACCGTGTCGAGAACACGTGTCGCACCACGAACATGACAGGCAGTGCCCATACAAACGTGAATCTCATGGCGTCCCTTGGGAACCAAACTAAAGGCTTTATAAAAGGTGGCAATGTGCTGTATGTGGGTTAAAGGAACCTGCAATTTCTCGCTGACCCGCTCCAATGCTTCTTGAGGAAGCCAATGATTTTCACTCTGAATATCCAGCAATACTTGAATCAGAAAACTGGCTTCACCCTGATACTTATCAATAATCTGATCGACTCTATCGTTATCCATATGCACTAACCTAATTTTCTCCTTCCACCAATTCTATGCCTGGGCTTGCGGCTCACCGAAGAGCATAGCGCTTCTGGCTTGTATCGTACCTGACCAATCCATGCCTTGACGAGCTGTTCATGTGTCTTGATACCGCAGACGGGTTTAGGCCTAACATCTCAGACATTTCTCCGGTTGAAAGGGATTTTTCCCGCAGGAGCAACATAATTTGACTGACGTCCAATTTATCTATTATCAATTCATTAAATAACTGGTTAAACCTGTCGCTGGCAAAAAAAGTGTTATATGCTTCTTCCGATTGAAAAGATACTCTCAACTTTTCCCTTTCCACCAGCTTAATGTAGGGGATTAATTTAGAAACGGCCTCAAATTTGGACTTTAATATCTTTGGGTCGATTCCTTCGCTTCTGCCAAGAGGTCCTATTTCCCCCACCTGCTTGCAAAAATCGGTTGTGACCTCGGCAAGAATGAGACCATCCCCGGAAGACATAAATTCGATCCTTAACCGATCCGGATTCAGCCCAATGTGTTCCATTATTTTTCTGAATATCAGCACATTGCTCAGGGCGCCGTAATTTCCATGGGTGATATAATTGCATTCGTTGAGACGGCACCCCCCAATAAACACCCCGTCTGCTCCCTTGGCGAAGCCTCTGAGTATAAATTCCAAGTCGACTCTACCGGAACACATGACACGGATGAGCCTCATATTCGTCGAATATTGCAGTCTGGAAACTCCAGCCATGTCAGCAGCCCCGTATGCTCACCAATGGCATACAAAACCCAATACTCTTGGTTTAAATGGTTGTCCTGTTGTCATTCGGTCTCAACTCCTTTGTCAGTAATCCCTTCTTTAATTATTCACGTACTTCTACACATCTCCAACCGCCGCATCAATTTATTGTATTATCTCATCATCTGAAAACGCCGAATCAATCTGGCACATGATCTCTTCATCGGTAAAGTGCTTTAAAAAAATGGCATTTGTCGGGCACTTTGCGGTACACAAGCCGTCTCCTTTACAAAGAACAGGATTGACCCATGCTTTTCTACCCTGCGCTGTCTCGCGGAAATCTATGGCACCATATGTACACACTGTAATGCATGCGCCACACGATACACAATCGTTCTCTTTTACCTTGCAAACAGCACCCGAGACGGTCACGATATCATGCGAGAGAAGGGTTAACGCCCGACTTGCAGCCCCGTATGACTGATTGATCGTTTCCGGTATGTGCTTGGGATAGTGGGCGGTTCCACACAGAAAAACGCCATCTGCGGCAAACTCGACCGGTCTTAGTTTGACATGCGCTTCTTTAAAAAAATTATCCGGTCCCAAAGTGACCTTGAATAATTGGGCTATTTCCCTGTTTCCTTCGGGGGGAATAACGGCAGCGGCGAGAGAAATGAAATCGGCATCTATCGCGAGCTTTTTTCCTAAAATGGGATCATTGACGGCAACCCTTAAAACCGAACGGCCTTCCGCCTGGGTAGCTTCAACCTGAGGTTTATCTTCAGGCTCGAAGCGGATGAACTTAACATCGTTATTTGACGCTTCGCGGTAATAGTCCTCGGCGAGCCCATAGGATCTGATGTCCCTGAAGAGAATAGTGATATCCATCTGGGGATTTAGCGCTTTCAGTTTCAGGGCGTTCTTTATGGACTGGTTACAGCAGATGCGGGCGCAATAATTTCGATCTTCCTGTCTGCAGCCGACGCATTGGATCATCACTAGACATTCGGCGTTAATTACCTTCTCATTCCCTTTGGTGATCTGCTCTTCCAACTCAAGGTTAGTCATTACCCTGTCATCTTCCCCGTAAAGGTATTCGGTGGGTTTATGCGCCTCGGCACCCGCTGCGATGATAGTTGCGCCGTGTTTTATCTCTGAGGCCCCTCTTTCAGATTTCACCCTGGTCAAAAAATTGCCGACATAACCGGTAGCCTCGTTGATGATAGCATCCGTATATACATGAATCGCGGGATGCTGATAAATCTTGCGCACAAGATCACGTAGATAGGTCTGAACATCCATCCCGTCCAGAGTATAGTGGATACTTCTTGCCATTCCGCCCAGGTCTGATTCTTTTTCCAGCAGGTGAACCTCATGCCCCTGGTTGGCAATAGAGAGTGCACACGTCATTCCGGCAATACCGCCACCAACCACTAGAGCTGACTTGTTGACCGGCAGATCAATTTCCTGTAAGGGCTCCAAATGGCAAGCTCGCGCGACCGACATCCGGGTTATATCCTTTGCCTTTATGCTGGCCTCTTCTTTTTCCCGCGCGTGGACCCAGGAACAATGTTCTCTGATATTGGCCATTTCGAAGTAATACTGGTTAATTCCTGCCTCACGAAGCGTGTCCCGGAATAACGGTTCAAGGGTTCTGGGAGAACAGGCGGCGACCACCACGCGATTGAGCCCCTTTTCTTGGATCGTCTCCGCTATTGACTCGGCAGAATCAGTCGCACATGAAAATAGCTGTTCTGTAGCGTAGACAACATTGTCCAAAGTCTTGGAATATTCAACTACGGAAGGAACATCTACCACTCTTCCGATATTGGCGCCACAATGACACACAAAAACCCCTACCCGGGCCTCTTCTTCCGAGACATCCTTTTCCGGCGGATATATCCTTTCTTTGGAAAGCTTCCCCCGCCGGTAGTCAAGGATTTCACCACATTGTGAGCCGGCTCCGCTGGCGGAAAAAACCGATTCGGGAATATCCAAAGGACCCTGGAATGCGCCACTGACAAAAATTCCCGGGCGAGAGGTCCCAATCGGATTAGCAGGATTGGTTTTGCAAAATCCGTGAGAATTGAGCTCGATGCCGTACTTATCTGCCAGATCCTCATAATCAGCAGGCGGGTTCAATCCAACGGATAATACCACCAGATCAAATTCTTCTTCCTTTACTCCATCCACGGCAGTAGCGTATTTTATGGTAACATTCTTGCTTTCCGGGATCTCCTTTCCGACGGACGCATAGCTTCTGATAAAGCGAATCCCGGGAAGTTGTTCTGTTCTTTGATAAAAGGGCTCGAAATCCTTGCCGTAGGAACGAATATCGTTATGGAATATCGTACACTCTGCCTCTGCATCATGATCTTTGGTTAAAATTACCTGCTTCTGGGTATAGGTGCAGCATACGGCTGAACAATAGCTGTTATCGCCGGGGGTAACCCGTCTGGAACCGACGCATTGAATCCAGGCTATTTTATGGGGGTGCTTCTTATCGGAAGGGCGCAATATCTCACCTTCGTGTGGCCCGGTAGCACATAAAAGCCGTTCGAAGTCAAGACTGGTTACGACGTTTTCCATCTTTCCGTAGCCATACTCATCCTTTAACTTCAGATCAAATGGCTCATATCCCGGAGACAGTACGACCGCACCTACTTTTACTTCCACTTTCTCCGCCACTTGCTGAAAATCTATGGCTTCATTCTTGCAGACACCTTCACAAATAAGGCATTTTTTCTCTTTAAGGTAAAGGCAGTTGTCATGAATATATGTGACAAGGGGAACGGCTTGCGAGAAGTATATATGGATGGCTTTATTCGCCGATAAATCTTGATTGTAGGGATCAGGGACCTCGACGGGGCAGTACTCTACACAGGTCGCACAACCCGTGCATTTA
>JASFJP010000282.1:0-6458 GCA_050121225.1 Desulfobacterales bacterium | reverse complement strand
GTAGGTTAAAAGATTTCCGTAGCGGCCAGCTGGACATGTTCGGCATTGACCATTGACTTATTGTTGGCAGCCGCCGCAATTTACATGATAAAGATAACTGTATGATCACCGATTTATATGCCTTAGATAATTAAGATATGAAAATCAAAATTTATACAACGGGTGGTACAATTGACAAGGTTTACTTCGACCAAAAATCAGACTATCAGGTTGGAGATCCACAGGCGAACGGGGTTTTGGAGCGGGCTAATGGTGTTCTGGACTATGAGGTTGAATCTATTTTTAGAAAAGACAACCGCGACTCACGGATGAAGACCGTGAGCTGATAAGGAAGAAAGTGGAGTCTACTCCATTTGAAAGAGTTGTTATCACTCAACGGGACTAATACAATGATTGAGACTGCAAAGGTACTTAAGAATATTTCAGGTAAAACGATCGTAATGACTGGCTCAATGTATCCTGCCCAATTCAGAGATAGCGACGCGGTGTTTAATATAGGATGCGCCGTCACCGCAGCTCAGATTCTCGGACACGGTGTCTATATAGCAATGAATGGTCGCATTTTCAAACCACATCACGCCCGAAAGAATGTAGAATTGAATAGATTTGAAGAAAAAATCATATAACAAATCGCTAAAACTGACCGGAAAAACTATGCGGTTTATCGTAAAGGCCTGTGCCTGCTCAAGGGTCAGAAGATCGCCAGGTTAGCTCGGTGGTTAAAGATACCTGCTTCAGCATTTGACAGTCCTCAAAATCGTGTGATACTCAAATTATACCAGCATACATTTCGATAGCTGTCGAATTAAAGAGAATAGCAAATCCAAACTTCGAAATCGCACCAAATTGAATTCCAGTAAATTAAATATCAAAACCTTCCTCGAATGGGGATAGCCCTTCTCAAAGGCATGTTAAAATTCGATGATTACAAATTAACAGTTGCACCAATGACTTAAGAAATGGGAAATATTTCTTCCAGCTCTATCTAAACAGAAAATTGTTGCTAAGGAGGCGCAAAAATGGAAGTAAATTTTGATTCATTAACACCAGAAAAGACTTGTTTTGTAATTTGTCCAATGGGAGAGGAAGATTCTGAAACTCGTTCAAGATCTGATAAGCTAATTAGGTTTATAATTTCGCCTGCAGCTGAAGATAATGGCCTAGTAGCAGTTAGATCAGACCTAGTCGCTGCGCCAGGGTTTATCACATCTCTAATCATCAGACACATTATTAATGATGCGATGGTTGTTGCTGATTTAACTGATCACAATGCAAATGTATTTTATGAACTAGCTCTTAGACATGCTTTTAGAAAACCTGTCATTCAGATTGTTTCCGATGTCCAAAGAATTCCTTTTGACGTCCAGGCGATTTCTAGTGTTAAATACTCATTAGAGCTTGCAGGGGCTCAAAAAGCACGAGACGAAATATCTAGACAGATGAAAACAGCCTTGTCACCTGATTTCGAGATCGAGTCGCCAGTAACTGTAGCTGCACAATTAGATGAATTAACAAAAACAACAATTCCTGAAAATCAGCTAATTTTGCGTACACTTAATAATCAAATAGATAATTTACACCAGACTTTATCTGATATGAGCAAGATAATATGCAGACCAGAGGACATTAAAGAGGCGATTCCTCCACTCATCAAAGATCAATTAGAGGATACTCTAAGAAAGTATGCTGAAGAGATAGAACTTTTAAAATCAGTTCGCTATGCAGGAGTAACGGGTATTTTTAAAAGACGTGAAATGGGGATAAAAGCATTCTCACGAGCGATAGATGAGGAATCATCCGCAATTTGGATCGTAGGCTCATCATTAAAAGGCTTATTACAAAAGGAGGAATATAGAAAAATTGCAGAGAAACTAAAATTCAAAAGCGACAGGGGATTGGTTCATCTTAGGTTTCTATTAACCCATCCTATCGTGGCTGACTTTCGGGCGAGTCAAGAAAATCGTGGAGAAACAGAAATTGGGATGGAGATAATTAATACTTTAGAGAACCTAAAAGATTGGAACAAGGACTACTGTCAAGTTAAATTATATTTGGGAACTCCAACTTGTTTTGCTTTAAAAACCTCCCGTCAAATGCTGGTTAATCCATACCCCTACATTTCTGTCTCATATGATTCACCATGTTTGCTTTTAGAATTTTCTACAGATCCCAGCTCGGATAGACCGTGCTACTTTTTTGATGAATTTAATAGTAGGCATTTTGGTGCATGGGATACTGATCTTTCAATCGAAGTCAAGGATTTTCAGAAAACTATTAATCATTGCCGAAACATGCTAAATCAATATGCAGAAAACGTAAAAAGTTTCTTTTCGCAAGGTAAAAATTTCGATTGATGGTAAGAGCATAATTTATCGAAAAGTATTTGAATTAATGACCCGTCATCTACAAAAGCGTTCTTCAAATTGCAAAGTAGTTGTCGACTAAGAATATCAAAATACACGTAGGAATAGGAGGCCATCTGAGTTTGTAACATACTAAAATTCCATTCATTATGGTTCAAGTGGAGATAAGTACTTTTTCATTTCAGCAATTGATACTTTCAAAACCGTGTGATACTAGAATTGTATCATCATACATTCCGTTAGCTGCTATTTATCACGCATTTTAGCGCCAGACGATTGAGAGATCGGACTACATAGCTTGCCTTTAATAAGTTTTGTCAACATATCTACCACGGGTTGCCTGTCCTTAATAATTATAGCGTTTGTCGTTACATACGGCACTATACTGCCCTCAGGTGAAAGAAACGGCTCTAAAATGGAGGCAAGGTATTCTGCATCGGCATGCTCCAGTTGTACAACACATACCACCATACGCCCTCCTACCGTTTTAGCTTTTTGAGCGATAGATAAACCATAGAGGACAAAAGTAAGGTTAAGTATTATAAAGATAATGAAGAAATGTCGACTCATTCTCCAACCTACTAGATTATAAGATACAGCAGGACATGATACTAATACCTAAGTGATGCGCACACAGATTTTGCCGCTTGAAGGCATCCTTTGCAGGGCTTTTTTTAAATTTGTATAGCCAAATGAAATGTAAAATAATTTTAAGGGGATTTCGAATATTCGGTTAAGGAAACCTAACAAAACCAACAGCCAAAAAAAGTTTAGGTTGGTCATGTCCAAATTGGTTTTGGTGAGGTTAAAAGCCCGATTTATTCGAACTTTGCTGTTTCAACCATCTGGTTTCAGGGTCCCATCAGGAGAACTGTTTTTCCGGCCACCAGGGGTAAAAATCGGGCATGTCGTTGCCCGGTTTCAAGGAGAATTCCGGTGGGCGTTTGGCATGAAAGGCCTCGACCGCCTCATTAGCATCCGACTTCATCCCCAGTGCATAAATACATTTCGATTCAATTCTGTGAGCTTCCATGGGGTGATCTGCCCCCAGCATGCGCCATACCAGCTGGCGATTCAAAGGAATGGCAATGGCCGAGGTAAACTGGGCGATTTCCTGGGCAATTTCCCATGCCCTGTCAAGCAATTTATCAGGGGGCAGCACCTCATTCACCAATCCCGCCGTCAACGCTTCCTTTGCATCAAAGATTCGACCGGTGCAGGACCATTCGAGGGCTTTGCCGGGCCCAACAATACGCGGCAGAAACCAACTGCTGCAGGCTTCAAGGGTAATCCCCATCTTTGCAAAAACAAAACCGAATTTCGCCTTTTCCGATGCCAGCCGGATATCCATGGGCAGCGCCATGGTTATGCCGACGCCGATAGCGGCTCCATTGATGGCGGCAATTATGGGCTTCTTCATCTCGTATATCCGCAGCGAAATCACCCCGCCGGAATCCCTGTGTGTATCAATGGAATCCTCTGTCTGTTCATTATAGTCAAAACCGTCATTCAGATCATGACCCGAGCAAAAACCCCTGCCAGCACCTGTAACAATCACGGCGCGCACATCGTCGTCCTCATCAGCTCGTTCAAAGGCGTCCAGCAGTTCCGGTACCATTACAAAATCCGTGAACGCGTTCAATTTCTCCGGTCGGTTCAGAGTTATCGTTAGGACATGCTCTTTGATCTCGTATTTGATCTGTTTATACTCCATTTTCTCCTCGTTCCTGTATTTGAACTGCAAACTTCTCTGAAGTGATAAGAATTCCCTTTTTGAGCTCGGAATAAGGGAAAATTTAAAATTGTGTGCCGTAGAAGGAAGCATCCCGATATTTAGCAGAGCCGGATATCAAGTAACAACCATACTGCAGAAATCGACAACTTGTATTCAGATAAGGGATACCGGTCGTATTGTCAAGGCGGCATTTTTTCCAAACCGGCTGAACTGTTGGGATTTTGGATATCCGTTTGCTGTAAAATTGCCAAATTACAGATATTCTCAATTCATGTATTCAGTTGATATTTGGTTTTCTATAAAGATATCCCAAAAATCCTTTTAGCCACCCAACCACAAGATATAGGGCATGCATACAATTGACACGAAGTCCTGATTACGATATTTCCTAAAAAACCACCGAAACTGAATACATATTTATGAAAAACACGATAATTAAAAAGCATGAAGCACTAAATAAAGGGAGGGTATAACTCATGAATAAAAGGCTCGTTTCTATCGTCAAATATGAAAAACCGTTGGAATCCGTCCGTAAAGCCGTTGAGTTATCCCAAGGCCTGGATCACCTGCCTTCCAGGGCTAAGGTTTTTATCAAACCAAACATCGTGTTCTGGACCCGAGCCGTCACCTTCCCCAAGTGGGGTTTTATTACCACTTCCCGTGTTGTTGAAGATATGATCATTCTCTTAAAAGAACGAGGGATAGACGATATTACGGTTGGAGAGGGCATGGTTATAGAGCCTAAAGATACCGAAACACCGGCCCATGCTTTCGAAACCCTCGGATACGGGATTTTAAAGCAAAGGCACGGTATCAAATATATGAATATTTACGAAAGGCCGTTTGAAAAGATAGACCTTGGCGATGGAGTAAAACTCAACTTCAATTCTGATATTCTCAACAGCGATTTTGTGGTGGATGTTCCGGTGATGAAGTGCCACACACAGACTATTGTCAGCTTGGGTATTAAGAACCTAAAAGGTATTATCGATATTCCGTCACGTAAAAAATGTCACAACATGAATCCAGGAAAAGATCTTCACTTCTGGGTTTCCAAGCTGGCTGACAAGATGCCTCCAATGTTCACTCTTTTGGATGGTATATACACCAATGAACGAGGACCTGGTTTTGACGGTCGTATGCATAGGAGCAATCTGCTGGTAGCTTCGGCTGATTTGCTTTCGGCTGACATGGTGGGCGCCAAGCTCTTAGGATACGAGCCTGTCCAGGTGCCCCATCTGACGCACGCAGCTAAAAATCGCAATCGTTCACTGGATTTTTCAGACATTGAGGTGGTTGGTGAAAATGTCGAAGACGTAGCCAAATTTCATGAATATGATTACCAATATAGTGAAACTGACAAAGGTATCATGCCTATACCTTTGGCCAAGGCGGGGATAGAAGGTGTGTATTACCGAAAGTATGATCTTTCTCTGTGCACGTATTGTTCTGGTATCTACGGCCTGATGCTCGCAGCAATTCGTTATGCCTGGAAGGGTGATCCATGGGACAAGGTAGAAGTTCTGACTGGAAAAGCCATGCAACCCACACCTGGAATGGAAAAAACCATTTTGGTTGGCAAATGTATCTACCAGGCGCATAAGGACAATCCGGATATCAAAGAGATGATTGCGGTCAAAGGCTGCCCTCCCAAGCCTAAATCATTGTTGAAGGCCTTTCATCAATCCGGCATAGAAGCTGATCCGTCATTATTCGAGAACGTGGACAAACTTCCAGGATTTTTTATGAGCCGTTATGAAGGCAAACCTGAGTTTGAAGAAACGTTTTATCAAGTTAAATGAAAAAGTGCTCTATATGTACAATTGATGAACAAAAAGGCGATGTTTAAGAAGCCATAGATGTCTTCAAACAATGCGGAGATGATGGGTGGATGGGGAAATATAAAAAGGAACTGGCTTCACTTTAATGGAAAAAATATCCCTTACACTATATCTTGGGGTTGAAGCATTAATCACTTGATTACCGATATCTATGCGCCACAGGCTTTTTTTCGGTATGAAACCTGTGATTTCCAACTAATCAGTATTCAGTTCAAAAAATAGAGCAATGTGATATCGTGTTTATATCACAGGCGTAAAATTTACCATTCCAGTTTCGCCAAGATTAGATATTAGACTGCCCAACCCACAATTTTGCTAAATTGTAGATTTTCGGCTATGAACCTAACCTTGGTTCATTTTATACCTTACATCAACACACCTAACAGATTTTTGGTCTCTCAGATTTCCAGGGCACGTATCACAAAAAATTGGTGCGATGAATATTTTGTATATTTGTCATTAGGTAATCCGCTAAAAGCATGACAATAAATAATGACTCATTTATCTGCCCCTGCTTTT
>JASFJP010000281.1:0-6468 GCA_050121225.1 Desulfobacterales bacterium | reverse complement strand
CATCATACTGTTTAACCGGATAATCTCGATAATTTTTCTCTTGCGATAATTCCAAATGCTATATAGTATTCTTGCTTACAGTCCACTACCAGATATAGTCCAAAAACGACATTGCCGACAAAAATGTAAGCGATTATATCCGGAACCGGTGATTCAGCGAAATCTGTAAACGATGTGAAGGTAGTAACCGACTATGGCTCAAAAAGATGCGCGTCCCTCTTGGGAAACCTATTTTATGAATATCACCAATCTTGTGGCTGAACGCTCCACATGTCTACGACGGGCGGTTGGAGCGGTCATTGTCAAAGATAAACGTATTTTATCGACTGGCTATAATGGTGCGCCGACCGGTCTCCGGCACTGCCTTGAAGTTGGTTGCCTTCGAGAGCAACTGGGTGTTGAATCCGGCAAGATGCATGAACTGTGCCGCGGTATACATGCGGAACAGAACGCTATCATCCAGGCCGCCTACCACGGTGTATCCGTCAAAGACGCCAGCCTTTTTTGCACTAATCAGCCCTGCTCCATTTGCGCTCGAATGATAATCAATGCGGGTATAAGGAAAATTTTCTTTCAATCCAGCTATGCAGACACCTTGGCCGAAGAATTGCTGGATGAAGCAGGGATTGAATTGAAAAAAATTGATTCCGGCCCGCAGGAGGAAAATTCATGAAATGTCCATTTTGCGGAGAAATTGACAACAAAGTTATTGATTCCAGATTGAGCAAGGATGCCAGTGTGATACGTCGGCGCAGGGAATGCATTGTCTGCAGCCGTCGATTTACAACCTATGAACACATTGAAGAAATCCCCATAATGATCATCAAAAAAGATGGACGTCGTGAAGTATTTATCCGGGAAAAAGTGCGCAGTGGCATCAAAAGGGCGTGTGAGAAACGAAATATCAGTATGAACCTCATTGAAGAGTTCATTGATGATTTGGAACGGGACCTCCGCGAATTGGGGGAAAAAGAGTTGCCGGCCTCGGTTATTGGTGAAAAAATCATGCAAAAACTTCACGAACTGGATGATGTTGCGTATGTGCGGTTCGCTTCCGTTTACCGAGAATTTAAAGACGTGAACGATTTTGTTGCCGAACTCAGAAGTCTGCTGAGCAATCACGAAAAATTGGAGGACAGATAACCGATTTGACTTCTGGGTTTCGACCTCTGCCATCTGACTTCTGAAAAACAATGAATGACAGACATTATATGGAAATGGCCCTGGACCTTGCTCGCCAGGGCGAAGGATTTACGTCACCGAATCCAATGGTCGGTGCCGTGGTCGTCAAAGATGGAAAGATTGTCGGAACCGGCTATCATGAGGGCGCTGGAAAGCCTCATGCGGAAGTAAATGCCATTGATGATGCCGGAATCTTGGCAGACGGGGCGACCCTTTATGTTACGCTTGAGCCGTGCAATCACACCGGAAGAACGCCTCCCTGTACCCGAAAGATACTCGAGACTGGTATTCGCAGAGTCGTTATGGCCATGGCGGATCCCAACTCCGATGTTATCGGGGGTGGCGCTGAATTCTTAAAACAGCAGGGGGTCGAGATTACCACCGGCATTGGAAAAAATCGCGCCAGCAAACTGAACGAAGCCTTTATCAAGTATGTTCAAACCAAGAGGCCTTTTGTGATTGTGAAATGTGCCGCCACGCTTGACGGCCGGATTGCCACCCGTACCGGGGACTCAAAATGGGTAACCGGCGAAATGGCGCGGGAGCATGTCCATCGGCTGCGGCATGCAGTTGATGCAATCATGGTTGGTATCAACACGGTGCAAATCGACAACCCGAGCCTGACGACCCGTCTGAAACATGGCCAAGGCAGAGATCCAGTCAGAATCATATTGGATACCCACCTTCGCATTTCTCCAGATGCCAGGGTTTTGAGACAGGAGTCCACCTCAGAAACGATTCTTGTCACCGGCACGCTAAATAACCCAGCTAAAAAAAGAATTTTTGATGAACCCAATGTCCGTGTCATACAGTCTCCTCTCAAAAATGGTCGAGTTGATTTGAACGAATTGATGCCGCGCCTTGGTTCTATGGGGATTATCAGCCTGCTCATAGAAGGAGGGAGTCGAGTCTTGGCATCGGCCTTTTGTTCCGGTATTGTTGACAAAGTATTCTTCTTTTATGCACCGAAAATACTGGGGGGAGACGATGGAGTTCCCATTTGCAGCGGACCGAGCCCAAAATTGATGGATCAAGCGATCGGAATTAAAGACATCACCGTTCACCGATTTGGTGATGACGTGATGATTGAGGGGTATATACAGTAGGTTTCACCTCAAACGAGCGTAAATAAAATGGAGCAGTTAACTAATTTTCCGAGAATAATACAAATGATCTTAGAAATAGATTGACTATATTTCTTCTATTGAAGAAATGAATATGTCCATTTTAAGCTCAGTTTTATTTACCCAGGGGGAAAGCCGATGCCAACCCATCTTCTGCGTTGCCAAGGGATTGCGGTAGGTAACTACAGCTTCAACCTTGGACGCTTTGAAGCTGGGGCACCCTCGACTTTCGCTCATTTAAGGTTTCACCCTGAACGTGCGTAAATAAGTGGATACAGGGTTTCATCATTAGACGATCCGCGGATCAGTTGTATACCGGGAAAAAGTTATTATATTGAATTAAATTACCAAATGTTGGTTACGAAACCATTCGATATTCAGTTTGTTATCGATATACAGGCGCTCAAATACCGATAAATTTCAACCGATGAAATCATGTTTACTGGTATCATAGAAGGTTTGGGTACGATTAGAACCATGCGGTCATCCGATCAAGGAAAGCGCCTGGTGATCGAATCGGATTTTGGACTGGATGGGTCTAAAGTCGGTGACAGTATCTCCGTCAGCGGTGCGTGCCTGACCATGGTGAAGCTTGACGGTAAACGATTTGACGTCGATGTATCTCCTGAAACCCTTCAAAAGACAACCTTTGGCAGCGCAAAGGTAAGCCAGCGCGTAAATCTGGAGCGGGCGTTGCGACTTTCGGATCGAATCGACGGCCATCTGGTATCGGGGCATATCGACGGGATGGGCACGCTAAGTCAACGCAAGAACCTCGGCAATTCAATTATTGTCAGCGTTGATGTTCCCGAATATCTCACGCGTTATATGATCAACAAGGGATCGGTTGCCGTTGACGGCATCAGCCTAACTATCAATGCGTGCGAAACGAAGAGTTTTTCCGTCAGCATTATACCACACACGGCGACGGTGACCACCATTGAACAAAAAAATGAAGGCGACCGTGTTAACATCGAAACCGATATGATCGGAAAATATGTTGAAAATTTCACTTCCCGCAGTCGCCGGCATATCGATGAGAACTCATCAGAACCATCCGGAATATCAGAAGAATTTCTTATAAAAACCGGATTTTTTGATTAGAAATTGCGCTCAAAAAAGATTTGTAACGCCACAAGGCGGCAAAAAACTAATTTGGAGATCAACGTAAAATGCCACACCTTAGCACGGAGGAAGCCATAAAGGAAATTCATCGGGGGCGGATGGTCATCCTCGTTGATGATGAAGATCGGGAAAATGAAGGTGATCTCTGTATGGCGGCCGAAAAAGTAAGGCCGGAGGACATTAACTTCATGGCCAAACACGGTCGCGGACTGATCTGTCTCTCTTTAACCCGCGAAAAAGCCGATACTTTGGACCTTGCACCGATGGTTGACAACAATACATCTCCCTTTGGAACTGGGTTTACAGTCTCCATTGAGGCCCGTTGCGGGATTACCACGGGTATTTCCGCTCACGATCGAGCCACCACCGTTCTCACGGCAGTGGCCGACGATGCCAAACCGCGCGATCTTGTCAGGCCGGGTCACATCTTTCCTTTAAGAGCAAAAGATGGCGGTGTTATTGTCCGGGCAGGACAGACGGAAGGATCGGTGGATTTGGCCCGTCTCGCCGGTTTGAGATCTGCCGGCGTCATATGTGCCATGATGGATGAGGACGGCACCATGGCCAGGATGCCGGCGCTTGAGGAATTCAGCGAAAAGCACGGTATCGGAATTTGCACCATTGAAGATTTGATTGAATATCGCATGCGTACCGAATCATTTGTACATCGAGCGGCAGAAACCATAATACCCACCTCCGTTGCCGGTGAATTTAAAGCGGTTGTATACGAAAATGATGTCGATAACTTGCTGCACTTTGCCATGATTAAAGGTGATATTGATTCCGAAAAGCCTATTTTGGTGCGGGTACACTCGGAATGCCTGACTGGAGATATATTCGGTTCCTTGCGCTGTGACTGTGGACCTCAGCTTCATCGCGCATTAGAGATGATTGAAAATGACGGCAGCGGTGTTCTGCTTTATATTCGACAAGAGGGGCGAGGTATTGGTCTGGTCAATAAAATCAAAGCCTATGCCTTGCAGGATCAGGGGTATGACACCGTTGAAGCCAACGAGGAATTGGGCTTCAAGTCGGATCTGCGAAATTATGGTATCGGTGCTCAGATATTGGTTGACCTCGGAGTCAGGAAAATGAAGCTGATGACCAACAATCCTAAAAAAATGATCGGTCTTGAGGGGTACGGTCTCAGTATCCAAGAGCAAGTATCCATTGAAATACCGCCGAATGCCTACAACCAATGTTATCTTGAATGTAAAAAATTGAAAATGGGGCATCTGCTCAATATGGATGCCAACCCATAAAACCATTTTAGAAATCGAAAGGAGTTCACATGCCTAAAATCCATGAGGCGAAACTCATCGCTGAAGGTAAATCGTTCGCACTGGTTGTCAGCCGATTCAACGATTTTATTTCTGAAAAGTTATTAAGTGGTGCATTGGATACGTTACTCCGTTCAGGTGCCAAAGATGACGATATTGAAATTGTAAAAGTACCCGGAGCCTTTGAAATTCCGTTTGCAGCCAAAAAAATGGCAACCACAAATCGATTTGATGCCGTGATTTGCCTGGGTGCCGTGATTCGCGGCTCCACGCCGCATTTCGACTATGTTGCTGCTGAGGCCTCGAAAGGCATTGCCGCGGTCAGCATGCAATCCGATGTTCCGGTCATCTTCGGCGTGCTTACCACGGATACCATTGAACAAGCCATCGAGCGCGCCGGAACCAAGGCTGGCAATAAAGGTCACGATGCCGCCATGGCGGCTATTGAAATGGCAAACCTTTTTGATACAATAAAATAATCTGTGTACCATCATGGGAACTCGTCGCCAGGCGCGGGAGCTTGCCATGCAAGCGCTCTTTTACATGGACATTCAGAAGAATTCATCCCAGGAGATGCTGGAGCGCTTTTGTGAAAACTTTCGTCCGTCGAAAAAAATGCGCCCCTTCTTTTTGGAACTTGTAAACGGCGTTTTAAGGGTCAAATCTGATATTGATGCTCTGATCGAACAATTTTCAAAAAACTGGAAAATAGGACGAATGACTTGTGTTGATCGTAATGTAATACGAATTGCGGTATATGAAATGCTCTACTGTGAGGATATTCCTTTGAAAGTTTCTATCAATGAAGCGGTGGATGTCGGGAAAAAGTTCGGTTCTGAGGAATCCGGAGCATTCATCAACGGGATTATCGACAGCATACGCATTGCTTTGGATAATGGAGATATTGAAATCAAAGACACTTCCCAGTCTAAGCTATCTGGAACTTGAAATTTGGGATCTTATTCTTGATGTAAGGAGACGAATATTGATTGTAAAAACACTTGCCGTTGGACCCATTATGGCGAATTGCTTTATCGCGGGTTGTGAAGAAACCCTTCAAGCAGCAGTTATTGACCCAGGAGATGAAGTCGATAAAATTTTGTATTCACTTGCGGAGCTAAAATTAACCGTCAAAGTGATCATAAATACCCATGGTCATTTTGATCATATTGGCGCGAATAAACTCCTCCAGGATGCCACCGGTGCGCCGATTATGATCCACCCCCTTGACGCACCGATGCTCAATCAGATTTCCAGTAGCGCTGCTGCTTGGGGCCTGTCGGCGGAGAATTCACGACCATCTGACAGAGATCTGCAAGATGGCGATGAAATAACCTTTGGAAATATCACGCTAACCGTGCTTCACACCCCCGGGCATACACCGGGGAGTATTTCTCTTTATTCTGATGGCCACGTGTTTGTCGGTGACGCGCTGTTTTCGGGTTCGATCGGCCGCACTGATTTTCCGGGTGGCAGTTTTGAGACTCTTAAGGACAGCATTCAAAATAAACTGTTTAAACTTGGAGATGATGTGACGGTATATCCTGGCCACGGGCCGTCGACTATGATCGGGCAAGAAAGGCGTCATAATCCTTTCGTGGGGGAAAGGGCGTCCTTTTTTGCCTGAACCCCGCCCAATTCTATCCCCTGCCGTTTTAAGATATCATAATAAATATTGATTTGTTCTATGTAGCGGACAGGTTCGGTTCCCCTGCAATAGCCGTATTTAGATTTTTTGTAATATTTTTTATATCTTA
>JASFJP010000280.1:0-6474 GCA_050121225.1 Desulfobacterales bacterium | reverse complement strand
CTGATAGCCAGTTCGCCTCCGCCTATCTTAGTTTCACCTCCGACGTTCTCCAGCAGAACCAGATTACGGATTATCTTGTCCGAAGTGTTCAGCCGCGTCTGTCGGCCATCGAGGGTGTTCAGCGCGCCGACATATTAGGCGGCCGAACGTTTGCGATGCGTATCTGGCTCAAACCCGAGCGCATGGCCGCGTTGAGCATTAGTCCGGCGCAGGTTCGCCGGGCATTAGAGGCCAATAACTTCCTGGCTGCCGTCGGTCAGACAAAAGGCTCGTTCGTCCAGGTCAATCTGACCGCCAATACCGACCTGAGCTCCGTTCAGGAGTTCAAGCGTCTCGTTATTCGCGATCAAAATGGTGTCCTCGTGCGACTGGAAGACATCGCCGACGTGGTGCTGGGTGCCGAGGACTATGACACGGAGGTACGTTTCTCAGGCCAGACCGCTGTATTCATGGGCATTTGGTCACTGCCCAACGCCAACTCTATTGACGTAATCCGCCGCGTGCGGGTCGAAATGGAATCCATCCAGAAGGATCTACCCAGTGGAATGCAGGCCCGCATCGCCTACGACGCCACCGACTACATTACCAATGCCATCGAGGAGGTTGTCAAAACCCTTAGTGAAACGCTGATCATTGTCGTGGTTATCATTTTTCTTTTTTTAGGCTCTCTGCGATCGGCCTTCATCCCGGTGGTGGCCATTCCCCTTTCGCTTATCGGGGCGGTTTTCCTGATGCAGGTTTTCGGCTTCACGATCAACCTGCTGACCCTGCTGGCGATTGTGCTGTCTGTCGGCTTGGTGGTCGACGATGCCATCGTGGTGGTTGAAAATGTCCAACGACACCTGAGTGAGGGGCAGTCGCCCCTTGATGCCGCCTTGTTGGGCGCCCGTGAGCTGGTTAGCCCCGTGATTGCCATGACGATCACGCTGGCGGCCGTCTATGCCCCCATTGGATTGCAGGGAGGCCTGACCGGATCCCTGTTTCGTGAGTTTGCCTTTACCCTGGCCGGTGCGGTCATGATTTCAGGAGTCGTGGCCCTAACCCTGTCACCCATGATGTCGTCCAAGCTGCTGAAACCGGGGATCGAGGATCGCGGTTTTGCCGGCAAAATAGCCCGTGATTTCAAACGCTTCAGGGCCTTCTACGGCCGCCTGCTTGACATCACCCTCAATAGCCGGCCGGCTGTCTACCTGCTATGGATTACGGTGAGTCTGCTCACGATCCCGATGTTCATCATGTCGCCTAAGGAGCTGGCGCCGACCGAAGACGAAGGTGTCATTTTCGGCATTCTGGAGGCGTCGGCCAATTCCACCCTCGATCAGACCAGCCGCTATGCCGCGGCAGTCAATCAAGCGTATCTCAGTGTGCCGGAGACCCGCTTTACTTTTCAGCTGACGCGTCCGACCTCCGGTTTCTCCGGTTTGGTCGTCAAACCCTGGGAAGCCCGCGAGCGCACCATTTTCCAGATTCTGCCCGAGGTGCAGCAGAAGCTGCGTCGCGTTCCGGGCATTCGGATAACCCCGGTCCTGCGACCGGCGCTGCCGGGTGGGGGCCAGTTCCCGGTGGAGTTCATTCTTGCTTCGACGGCCGATGAAGACCGGATTCTGCAGTTAGCACAGCAGATTCAATTCAAAGCGCTGCAGAGCGGTATGTTTGCTTTTCCACCGATCATCGATGTTAAGATCGACCAGCCCCAGGCGGAGATCATCATCGATCGTGACAAAGCGGCCGATTTAGGTCTAGACCTTCAGCGGGTCGGTGCCGACATCGGATCGATGGTCGGCGGCAATTTCGTCAACCGCTTCGACATCGCCGGCCGCAGTTACAAGGTAATTCCTCAAATCAAGCGCATCGACCGTCTCAACCCCGCGCAGCTCGAAAATATATACATCACCGGACCGCGCGACCAACTCGTCCCGCTCAGCACCATCGCCACGATTCGAAACTCCACCGTACCGCGTTCGTTGAACCGATTCCAGCAGCTCAATGCGGTCAAAATCTCCGGCGTGGCCCTCAGGCCGCTTGATGAGGCCCTGCGTTTTCTCGAGGAACAGGCTGCCAAAATTCTGCCCAAGGGCTATGTCCTCGATTACACCGGTGAGTCGCGCCAACTACGGGTCGAGGGCAACCAGTTCATTCCGACCTTCACACTGGCCATCATATTGATCTTTTTGGTCCTTGCGGTTCAGTTCAACAGCTTCCGCGATCCCTTCGTCATCCTCGCCGGCTCGGTGCCGCTGGCAATATTCGGCGCACTGGCCTTCACTTTTCTGAAAATGCCAAACCCGACTGTCGCTTTCTGGACCCAGGGGTGGACGACCACGCTCAATATTTACTCCCAGGTAGGTTTGGTAACTCTTGTCGGTTTAGTGTCGAAAAACGGTATCCTGATTGTCGAATTTGCTAACAAACTCCAGGTGCAGGGCCGGTCCAAGCGTGAAGCCGTGCATGAGGCCTGCTTGACCCGTCTACGCCCGATTATCATGACGACCGCAGCCACCATCGCCGGTCACTTCCCCTTGACACTGGTTTCCGGAGCCGGTGCCGCCGCACGCAACTCGATCGGTCTGGTGCTGGTGGGCGGCATGGCCGTCGGAACCTTCTTTACCCTGTTTGTTATCCCGTCGATTTACATGCTTGTCGCCCGTGACCACGCCAAAGACCGTGCCCGCGAAAAACCGGTCTCTACGGTCGCCGACGCCTCTGGCAACCATGTTGTCAGTTTGCAGCCCATCGACCAAAATCCCAATTGATGCGTTTACTAGCTGCCTATCTACTCAATCTTTAGGCTAACAGTTAAATGGGCTGGAAGATAGCCGTTGATTGTCCCCGGGTTCTCGAAGCCAGCGTTCGCCCAATGATGACCTCCGAGCGCCAACCATTCAAATCGCGCTGGGCACCTCATGTTGAAAAGAGTGTTAACCGGCTGGACCGTCATTAACAACCACCGGCATGCACGCAGGACCAGTTGCACCGCAAATAAGAATGGAAGCCCGTGAAATATTTCCTTGATCTGGTCTGAAAATCCCCGTGTCGAAAGCTTGTGCGCCACAGGCGCATTCGACCGCCCGAGGTCACTTGAAAACTGGATTCACGCCTTCGCGGAAATGACACCCTAGGAGTATCATATGGCAAAGCTGATTGGTCTTTTAACTGCTGGAGGGGACAGTCCCGGTCTAAATATAGCCATTCGGGGTATTGGAAAAGCTGCATTGGGTTCCTATATAATGCGAATAATTGGTTTTCGTGGTGGTTTCCGGGAACTGATGGAAAACCGGAGTATTCCAATGAAAAATTCCTCATTTTCTGGCATCCTAACAACTGGTGGTACCATTTTGGGTACCAGCCGAGAGAAACCCCATCGCATGCCTGTGGGCAGCAAAGTCATGGACATGACCAGCGTGCTGATCGAAAATTACCATAAGAGCCGTTTAGATGCACTGGTCTGCCTGGGAGGTGGGGGCACACAAAAAAACGCCTACCGCTTGATGGAAAAAGGATTGAATATTATTACTCTGCCTAAAACCATTGATAACGATGTTTACGGAACAGACGTAACCTTTGGATTCGATACTGCTCTTGGAATTGCCACCGAAGCCATTGACCGCTTGCACAGCACGGCTCATAGCCATCATCGAATTATTGTGGTGGAAACTATGGGACACAAGACGGGCTGGCTCGCTTTGGGTGCTGGAATTGCTGGGGGCGCAGACTTGATTTTAATCCCTGAGATTCCGTATCAAGTTGACAAAATAGCAGAAGCTATCCTGAGAAGGCGGCACGAAGGCAAAAACTTTAGTATCTTGGCTGTGGCTGAAGGTTCAATGTCTAAAAAGAATGCTGCCTCGCTGCAAAAAATTACAGAAAAACGGCAAAAAGCCAAGAATAAAAAAGAAAAAAACGGGCTAAAAGCTGAGTTGAGACAACTCGAATCCCGATATTCCGACAATACCACTGGTCTCTCACGACAACTCGAGAAATTGACAGGACTGGAGTCCCGAGTATCCATATCGGGCTACGTGCAACGGGGCGGAACACCCTCAGTCGCAGACCGTTTACTGGCCAGCCGATTGGGAACCGCCTGTGCTGAACTGATCAATAATGGGGTATACAGCGTTATGGTGGCTTCAAGGGGCGATACCACTGAACCTGTGCCGTTGAAGAAAATCGTCGGCAAACGCAAAACCGTGCCTTTGGATCACCCCTGGATTGAGAGCGCTTGAAGAGTAGGAACGAACCTAGGGGACTGACTACGGGATGATGTGCCTGATCGCTTCCCTTTTTTATATAATTTGCGGCGAAATTTATAACTCATAGCTTTGACCTTACAGGCATATCGACACCACATCTTCCGCTAAAAAGATGACTTGACAACTCTATATTTGATGCTATGATGCTTACTATGAGGACAACATTAACCATAGATGACGATTTGGCGCGAAAGCTGCGGGAGAAAGCCCACAAAACAGGGGCGCCCTTCAAAGAGGTTGTCAATAAAGCGATCAGAGCCGGTCTAGAGCATATAGATAAACCCAAACAGATAAAGCCTTACAAGTGTAAGACCTATTCCCTTGGATATCCGCCCAGTGCAGACCTCGACCATGCACTGAATCTTGCAGATCGTTTGGAATCAGAAGAAATCGCGAGGAAGCTCTTGCTACGGAAATGAAAATAGTCGATATCAATTTGTTGATCTATGCGATCAATAAAGACACCCCTCATCATTCAAAGGCAAAGAAATGGCTTGAGGATTGCTTGTCAAGCGATGAACCTTTCGGCTTTGCCTGGATCGTCATTTTAGGCTTCCTGCGAATTGTTACAAACGGCAGGATTATGCCGGCGCCACTAGTACCTGAGGTTGCTATAGACTCTGTTAACGATTGGCTTCAACAGCCGCCGTCTCTGACTATTGTACCGTCACATCAACATTGGTCAATTTTCAAAGAACTTCTTGTTCCCCTCGGAACAGCTGCCAATTTAACGTCTGATGCTCATCTTGCCGCTTTAGCCATTGAACATGGCGCCCGTCTTTATTCTACTGACAATGATTTCAGTCGCTTTCAATCTTTGCGATGGACAAATCCGATAGAATAAAATATTCTCATTTTCTAATTCCGCATTCCGAAATCACAAATCAAAATATATTCAGACCTTGTAATCCTGTGGAAATCAACAAAACAAGAGGAAGAGTTATATGAGCGCAACAGCTAAAAAGCAGCTTCATTTTCTTCCCGGCCCTTCGATTCACCTCAACGGTTGATCCACCCTTAGTATGATCATTGATGAATGTCAATCCCATGATATTATAATTGGAAGGCGATGATAAACTGTTACAAGATTGCGCCCGTCAAGATCAAAGTTTTCCAAATAGTTCCTAACAAACCCCAAAAAAGGTTGTAGATTAACAAAACGAATATACATTCTTGGAATTTGTGGTTTACAAAAAGAAAGGTAAAAGAAAATTTGCTTTTTTAAATTGTGTAAGAATAGCCGCTACACACACTTTGCAAGACTTGTATAAATGGTATCGAAACCTTAAACAGAGCTTTGAACGCTAATCACAATAGTTAAAAAATACTGATCCCGTCCCAACACAGAGCCAAACCCAAAAGGCCCGCTTCATGCTTTCGGGAATAACACGTCAAAAAATTTTGCACCTTTCCTCAATACGTAAAATGTCATTATTTTCGGGTTAACAGCGACAGATAACGTTAATGCTGTTTATCCTTTGAATCCTTTTTCTTCATGAGAACCGTCGCAGACCGGTTTCTTCTTGGACCCTCCACAGCGGCAAAGGGTGAAATGATCGGCATTGGGTAAAAAAGCATCGGAGTCCTGATCGTCGATCAAAGTGATCTCCCCTTGGCAATTGAGTGGCCCGTCTTTTTCCACCACGATTCTGGTTTCGCTGAAATAATTTTTGCAATGTTCGTTTCCGATGATGTAGCTCAAGGCCCCGGAAGGACATTTTTTAATTGTGGTAATGATATCATCGACTGGAGCCGCGTCGGGTTCA
Organism: Desulfobacterales bacterium; assembly: GCA_050121225.1. GTDB lineage: Bacteria > Desulfobacterota > Desulfobacteria > Desulfobacterales > JAFDCJ01 > JAFDCJ01. The sequence continues at coordinate 458 of JASFJP010000280.1, read as the reverse complement.
TATATAGGTTCGTCGTGGGTACCGAAAACAGCCTCGAGCTCGCCACAGTAACCGGCCCCCATGCAAAGGTAGCGATCGAATACGATGGTGATGTCCTTGCCCCGATAATATTCAAGCTCTGGCTTGTTCGAATCTTCGCGTTCTCCGACAAAACTGACCTGTGCGTGCGTTCCGTCGCAAAGCGGTTTCATGTCCGATTCTCCACATCGGCACAAGGAGCAGACCCTAGGGGTGGTAATCGTTTTTCCGTCGCTCCCGACAAGCTCGGTATCGACCGCCATAAGCGGGCTGTATTGGCTGAAAATAATAAGGCTTTTCTTCATGATATTCCTTCCTGACTATTTGTTGACATGGATGTTAATGTGATTCGATTAGACCTCAATGGTCCAAATCTTGATTTCCGACGAAAGTGTGCGATGTACTGGACAGCGAGTGGCAATTTCCAACAACCGTTTGCG
>JASFJP010000279.1:0-6483 GCA_050121225.1 Desulfobacterales bacterium | reverse complement strand
GTTCCTGAAATTCATTCACCAGACGATCGAGTAGCAGTTGATCGAAATCATCGCCCCCCAAACGATTGTTGCCGTGGCTCGCCAAGACTTCGGTGACGTCATTTTCGATCGTGACAATCGATACGTCGAATGTACCGCCTCCCAGATCGTAAATCATCACCGTTCGGTTCTCCTCCGAACCGTAGCCGTAAGCCAGGCTTGCCGCAGTTGGTTCATTGAGGATCCGGACAACTTCAAGGCCTGCGAGTTTGCCGGCCTCACGCGTGGCGTTGCGCTGGGCATCCGAAAAATACGCCGGAACCGACACAACGGCTTTGTTCACTGCCAAACCCAGCTTGTTCTGAGCCCATTGCGTCAATTCCCGCAACAGAAGCGCCGATATTTCAGGCGGCGTAAATCTTTTCTCGCCCAGGGTGACGGTTTCATCACTCCCCATTTTGCGTTTGATGCTGCGAACGGTCCGATCCGGATAGAGCAATTGCTGATTTCTGGCCGGTGCGCCTATCAGCAGCTCACCTGTCTGGGAAAGCCCGATGCAGGACGGCAGCATTTTGGTTTGCCCGCTGCCGATGATCTGTACATTGTTGTCCACAAAGGCGGCGATTTCGGAATTGGTGGTTCCAAGATCAATGCCCACCACACAATCATTAGGATTCACTGTTTACCTCCGGTTCACGAAGAATGAGATTTTTTTCTTTTTTGAAGCGCGCGATTCCGATTGACATAACGATTAACAAACACCCATCAATCCACGGGCATTTTTCCAGGAGCCCTGGCCACTTTCACCTGGGCCGGCCGAAGAACCTCATTATCGATCATATATCCGGCTCGATATATTTGGAGAACGGTTCCATCAGATACCTCACCGGTTTGCTCAATATCAACGGCATTCATGGTCCGGGGATCGAATGGATTGTCGACACCTTGAATTTCGGCCACACCGAGTTGCTGCAGAGACTCGTCCACTCGATCGAGTCCTATTAGATAGCCTTTGGTCAGAGAATCCAGGATTTCGAGCTGATGTTTTTGCACCTCGGAGTTATCACGGAAAAAACTTATCAGCCGGCTCCGACTTCGGCAGTTTTTCAGCTTTTTCCGACTTTCAGCAGCCGAACGCAAGCCGATCACAAGGCTGTCGCGGATGTCGACAATAAGACGGATGAGCTCGCGCCGGGCATCCTCACGCGCCGCGAGCTTCAATTCGGACTCACGCTGACGACGGTCCGTCCGGCCCTCTTCTGCAATGCGACGGGCTTCGTGGAGGATATCGTGGTGTTTTGCAATCAGCTTGTCAATTGTTGTTTCCAGGCCGTCAAACGGTGTCATCTTTTCACTCAATTGCTTGAATGCCCGGCCCTGCAGTTTAACCTCCTGGGTCAGCGCCGTCAGCGCCGACCAGGTCGAGTGCAGATCATAGGCACCGGCCCCCGGGTCGACATCCTCCGCCTCCTTGCCGTTATCCAATTCTGCGAGCAGTTCCGCGGCAATCCCCTCCAGCGGTTTTTCTTCAACCAATACATCGTCGAGCCACTCAGTGAAGCGCTGCAAAATTAATATTCTGAGGGCCTCCCTGGTTTCAGCCTCCGCAAAATGTTCATTGAAAAACCCTGACTTCTGCCCAAATTTCCGGTCTTCCTGTTTCACTGAGGAAATCCCTTCTTCTGACATCACAAAATAGTTGCATGATTGACCGGCGAATATGCCTTCAGCCTATCGCTCCTGCATGGCGGCCAGCCATGCTTCGGGCCCGACAATCTGCCTATTCTGCTGTTGATCGTCGAGCAGCGTCTCCATTGACGCTTCGGGATCAGCCGACCGAAGCATCAAACGGATGCGGTAGCGGACATCGCTCAGCACCGTATAGGCATCCCGCACCCGCTCAAATTCCGCGGGAAATTTTTCAGGCGGATATTCCTTGATTTTGTTCAAGTAGGCCGCACGGATCTCATCCGGCCCGGCATCGGGCGGCACACCGAGTATATTTTGCGGTTCTTCGTTCAATGTGGGGATATCATAATGTTTCGCCATCAATGATTCCTCTTTCGTGTTGTCGCTCGTTAGTGATGCTGTGATGAATTCATTTTTTTTTGTTTTCCACCCGGCGGATCTGCCTCAGCGAGATGGGAACGCTGTTTTCCTTTGAATATGCCTAGTACCTCGGCAGCCAGCCCGGCATCCAATGAGGGTTAATTTCCGCCAGGCCACCGTCTGCATGGGCTTTTCGTATTTCCCGCAGCAATTGATCCGCCAGCCAGGGGTCTTTGCGCCTCACTTCCTGCTGATCGGGAAAAGGCCCATTTTTACCATGCTTGGAGAACACCTTTCTGATCAGTGTCGCCAATTCCGGCGGTAGATCGGCCGCAATTTCATCCAGAATGCCATTAAAATTGCGGAGGTCGTCCATATCCTTGTCTTCATTGCAGGTCTCAACTTGCAACCCATCCGGCACGTAAGGCGCATTCCTGTCCGGGCAATTTTTGGCATCACAATAGCGGCATTCACTTTGGTTGCGGTCCTCATCGTCATCATCATAAAAGAAATCATCTGTCACACCCGAAGGGTAAGTGCGTGCTGCCTTTTCACGCTCCAGTACATGATTCAACTCTTCGGTATCCATGGACATATTTTCATCATCGATCATAAAGCCGAATAGAGAAAACCCGCGCTTGAGACCATTTCCGTTGCGGCGCAATTCGACCGCCTCATCGATCAAATCCAGATCCCGGTCGCGACGGGCAAGCTCGATTGCCGCTGTAAAGCAATCCTCCTGCCGGTCCATCTCCCATGGCGGTAGGGAGCGGGCACGCAGCAGCAGAAACCTTGCAGCAGCAGTGCCATGTCGCAATAGACCGTCGCCCGCAGCCGCGTATGCAAGTTCAAAATTGCCGTTTTTCAATGCGATCTCGGCAATTATCCTGATCGATGCGCTATCTTGAGACCCGTCATCGGTGCCAAAAAATTCCTTTAGTTTTTCTTCATAGGCCGGTGGAATCGCAACAACGATCCCCATATCATCTCCGAGCCGGCAACCTCTCGCCACTGCGCCCGCCAGTTCGTTGGCTTCCAGCGGGTCGGCGGGAAACTCCGGTAAACTGTCCTGCCGGTCTGAGAGGCCGCAATTCCGCAGCAATCCCTGCAATACTATTTTGGCGGTCAGCGGATAACCGAGTCGCGTCGTCAGCTCACGGCTCAATCGAACCAATTCGGAATCATCTCCGTCAATCAACGCACATATGGATTTCAATGCCAACCAAAACGCCGGTCGATCCCCCTTTTGGGCCTGGGGCAAAAGCTCGATTGCCGTGATGTCCCTGCGGGCCAGGCGGGTCTTTTTCTGTTTCAAATGGCGCACGGCAGTTGCCACCAGTAACCGCAGCCGCGCTCTTTTGACGTCAGGATTCAAGCCGTCGATACGCTCGGCCGAATCCAAATAGCCGAGGGCTTTTTTTAATGCATTTCTTTTCTCGGCCGAATTGGTCAAATACAGCAGCGGACGCGCATCATCCGGAAACGCCGCATGCCAGGCGATGGCCACCGCGTCGCTGTCTTTCCAGTGCGACGCACTATTTTCAGCCCATTTCAGCCAATGCTGATAAATATCAGCAGTCGGATTTGCCTCGCCGGCCAGTCGAAACAAAAGTTCAGGATACAGAAAATATGTATCAAACGGGTTGCCGGTATTTTTTTCAACCGCCTCTGTAATGGACCGCGGCTGATCCCGGTAATACGATTCAAATCCTCCGAATTCGCTTTCAAACTCGGGCCGGAGCCATTCAAAATCCTCAGCCGGAAGCCGCTTCAGCAGGTCCGCCATGTAAAGATAGATCGCAGAATCCTCTTGACCTCTTTCGGTGAACCATCCTTCGTGCAGGGCGTGTTTGCGAAACTCGGCCCACATTGCGCAGGCCCACAGATGATGACCCATCCTTTCCGCTGCCCGGGCCTGCAGCCGCCAAAAATAAGCGTTTTTCAGCGAAGGTCCGCCCATGGCCTTTTTTACATTTTCGGCCTCCATACCCACCAGCCAGGCCTGTACGGATATATGCTGCTTCAGTTTGTCCACAACAGCGGGACAGTTCCGGCTGCAGATCGTTACGGCACTCTGAATTGCCCTAAACACTTTACCCGGTTTTTTCACAGCCAGCGCATTGTCGAGCGTTCGCAACGCATCCCGGGTTCTGCGCCGGTTGCCCGTGACTTTTTCGACCAGAAATGATGATTTTTTGCCATGATTTCCGCCGCCGGTCCCATTAATCATGTCGCGCAGTAATGGTACAATGCGACCGGGTGCAGACTCGAGATCAACCGCCTGAAGATACTTTTCGCATTTCTCATCATCATGCCGGTAAAAATAGAATATAGCCTTGATGAGCATTTTCCAGGGCGCCAGCGGGCTGCGGCGTGATATCGCCGACAGGACGATTTCCTTGTCCTGAACAGAACCGGCTGTCACACCGGCGAACGCCTCAATAACAGCTGCAGCACCCGTTTTCAACGGGTGTTCGGGAGAAATAGCCTTGCTCCGAACCAGTAAGTTGAGATCGACCAATTCAGCCGTGATGATGCGTTCTATTGTTTGGCGTTGTTCCGGTGTTATATCAGGATCATCCAAGGGCCGCACCAACTCATCGATCCGGCCTTCGCGGATGGCAATCATGCCATTTAATTCAGCCACGAGTAGATCCGGGCTGTTATATCGTTCTCTGATCAATTCCAGCAGCGTTTTCGCTTCAACCAAAAAGCCCTTGGCAATCATTTCACGAATTCTGGCACCATAAGCCTCTACCAGAATCATCTCAGACTGGTCCGTACCATGGCTTTTGTGATAAAGTTTGGCCTTGTTGACTGCTGCTTTGGCTTTTCCTTTTGTTATCAGCCGCTTTATTTCGTTTTCAGAATCAGAAGGTGTCGCTTGGGGTTTTGCGGAGGTTTGGCGGCCAACATGATTCCTCATGTCATTACTATTGGGTTGCGCGCTGGATGCGCTCCGGTTGCGGGATTTGCGCTTTTTGCGGCGCTTTTTTTTTGACGACATTTTCTGACTCCCATCTCGTTTCGAACTACATGGGCCAAAATTGCTTGTATGTCAAGGCAATTTCATCCACAATATATGGTGTATTTGTTAAAATATCGATAATATTAAAGATTATTTTTTGCCTTTTTACACCTGACCTAAACTGAAGATTCGGAACATTAAGGCGCTCAGGTTATTTTGGAGGAGGTTGCAGGGGTGGCTTCAAAGGAAACAAAACTGTGCCCAAATTGTGCCCGTCAAGGTCAATTATTTCCAAACATTTCCAAACGAAACCAAAAGTTGGTTGAAAAAGTTGAATAGAATCAACCAGTTGAAATCACAACATTTTTGAATTTCGCGGTTCCTGCACTACGAATCCGTAGGTCGCAGGTTCAAATCCTGCCTGGCGTACCAGACAAAATAAGCAGTTGGTGCCTTAGAAACAGTCATCAGCTGCTTTTTTTATGCGAATGGAGGGATTCGGACCAAGTCGGCAGGCTGAGCTTTGCGAAGTCCCGCCGTATTTCAGGCGGGATTCGAATCCTGCCGGGCGTACCAAAATAATTACAGGCACTTACGAGTCAATCGCGAGTGCCTTTTTCATTTTACATAATATGATCAACGATCCTGTCATAAAACATCGGACCGATAAAGATTATGAACACTTGCAATTCATGTTCTTTTACACTTTACGGCTCAATTTAGTGAGGTTTAAATCTCTTTGCGGAATGCACGCCTTACTATTTGACTTGTTAGAACCAAAGCTGTTAAATTTAATCAAAATGGCTAATCTCTAAAAATATTTTCGGAATATTAGATGAAAATTCGTTTCTACATTGACCCAGAAACTCATTTACCACATATATACAACCATGGAGTACAAGAAAATGAAGTCGAGGATGTACTCCGAAAACCCGGGGAAGATCGGCTGGGCAAAGAAAATTCTCGAATCGCTATCGGGCAGACAAATGCCGGTCGTTACCTCCGAGTGATTTACGTCCCTGATCCTAAGCCAGATAGTGTATTTGTCATTACCGCATACGAATTAATGGGAAAACCCCTTAAAGCATTTCGGCGTCGAAGCCGAAGGAGAAAATGACGATGAAACAAAGTAGATTTCCAAAAGGATGGGATGAGGATCGTGTCAAGCGTGTTCTCGATCATTACGAAAACCAGACTGAGGATGAAGCGGTTGCCGAAGATGAGGCCGCTTGGGAAGATAACCGTCAAGCGCTGTCCGGGACATTAGGACAGTGGAACAGCATTTTTATAGGGTGGGTTTAATAGTGAGCTTATAAAAAGATGTGGTTAAATCAGAGAATGTCATAGGAAATTGGTTCCACATCCCAGGCTTGATATACAGTCGCCTCATCGTTGATCACCATCCTTGCTATTCTGGGCATAATTCATTCCCCCCCTGATCACATTTTATTTGTTCCGTACCATTTCTCCTTTCTACCTTTTCATCG
>JASFJP010000278.1:0-6492 GCA_050121225.1 Desulfobacterales bacterium | reverse complement strand
GTTTATTTCCTGGCCAGAGAAGCCAAAGGACACGGCGTGCCGGAGGTCATGGAAGCCGTGGCCATAAAATACGGGATCATCAGAAAACGGATCGTTTTGATAAAGTCTCTGGTCTCTGCCATCTGTATCGGCACCGGCGGATCAGTGGGAAGGGAAGGACCGATCGTCCAAATCGGATCTGCTGTTGGCTCGACCCTGGGACAGATGTTCAAGGTCTCAGAGAATCGTATGAAAACCCTGGTCGGCTGCGGGGCGGCTGCCGGCATCGCGGCCACATTTAATGCCCCTATCGCAGGTTCCATGTTTGCCCTTGAGATTATCATGGGCGAATTCGGCGTGGCCACCTTCAGTCCCGTTATTATCTCCGCGGTCACGGCTACAGCGGTTTCACGCCATTTTCTGGGGGATTTTCCCGCATTTGTTGTCCCTGCCTACCAACTCGTCAGTGCCCTCGAATTCCCTTTGTACGGTATCATGGGCCTCTTCTGTGCATCGGTTGGCGTGGCATTTACCATCTTACTTTATCATGGCGAAGACCTCTTCGATTACCTCCAATTTCCTGACTATCTTAAACCTGCTCTGGGAGGGTTGATTCTGGGAGCGATGGGGCTCCTTTTCCCGCAAATTTTGGGGATTGGATACGGAGCCATTAACCTAGCACTTATGCAGGAGCTATCCTGGTGGTTCATGTCTTTGCTGGTCATCGGTAAAATTCTGGCAACCTCCATAACGATTGGCTCAGGCGGATCCGGCGGTATTTTCGCTCCTTCGCTTTTCATAGGGTCTATGGCTGGCGGTTTTTTTGGAGGAGTTGTCCACCATCTCTTTCCCACCGTAACCGCCTCTCCGGGAGCTTATAGCATCGTCGGTATGGGAGCGGTTGTCGCCGCGACCACGCATGGGCCGCTAAGCGCAATATTAATACTCTTTGAGATGACCGGTGACTACAAAATAATCCTGCCCCTTATGATTACGTGCATCATAAGCCGTCTGATGGCCGGGAGGCTGTTAAAAGAATCTATTTACACATTTAAATTGATAAGGCGGGGAGTGGACATCAGATCCGGCAAGGAAGTTAACGTCTTAAAATCGATATCGGTGAAAGACGTAATGAATCAGGAAGTAGAAACCATGTTGGATAGCCTGAGCCTGAGAGAATTCGCCGAAAAAATATCCAAAACCAAGTATAACAGCTTTCCGGTGGTCAATGACAAGGGTAACCTGACGGGGGTGCTTTCATTCCTTGATTATAATACCGCGGTCTTTAATAAAGATCTACAGGATCTGGTGGTGGTCAAAGATCTCGCCACTCTGGATGTGGCTACCGTATCCATTGACGACAATATCTACAATGCTCTGGGAAAAATCACCTCGAAAGATTTCTCTATCCTGCCTGTTGTGGCCCCGGATGATCATTCGCAATTGCTGGGCGTCTTAACACGCAAGGATATTTTGGATGCTTATGACCGGACCGTCATTAAAAAATCGATCACTTACGAGTAGGTCGAAACCAAATGAAATATAAAGTCCATTGACAAATTCTGTTCACTCAGTTTTTAATTTTGCTAATGTTTCTGGTTTTGACACTTTGTAACGAAGTGCTGGATGTTCCGCATTTGCTTATGGGAGATGAACCCACGGCGATCAGTCAGAGAAGCAGTGAAGTGTTCATAGAGATATGTATATTTGTAATCGTAGTTTTAATTGAAATACTGGTGATGGAAAAACTACTTGGAAGAATTAATTTGTATATCGATGTCAGAAACACAAAATGCACAATGCATGGCAGGCGGATATTCGACGTTTCATCTGTTCTCGGTTTCGACCAGGCGGAGTTTCATGTAAGATGGCCAGATTCAACTCCTCGACGACTCCTTCCTGACACCTGGTAATCTGAAACCTTGCTCAAGGTTGAATCACAATAGCCGGATACAGCCCCTGCAATTCACCGTCCGGGTAAGGCTGAATCGTGTTAAAGGAGATGTTCTGGTTCCTTTGGGCATGTCCCCTGTTCTTTTTGCCGTCAAAGAATGCTCCGTTGGCTTCTAAAATATGATGAATACGTTCGCGGAAGGCGGCGACAAAAGCGGCGCCGCTGCCCTCAAAAGACAGATTACCTTTTATCAGGCTATCATCGATCTTGGATAAGTCTTTGAGGGCCATGCTGTTAGTGGCAAGCTCTTTCGGGTTTGTAATCAAACCCCAGACCAGGTGGCCGGATGGTATGGTCAACGGTTTTTTAATATCGATGATCGTATGGGGCATGATGATACTCTCATCGCCTATTGTCAGGCGGTTTCTGGCTCTTCCCCGCAAAAAGCTGTTGAATCCGACAAATATATTTTTTCCCATCTCGGCCTCGATGATTTTGGCCCCGTGGGCGGTCACATTGCAGCCCTCCAGGCGAGAATTGATAATATAGCAATTTTCTTGGGCGTTGGCACCTTTGCCAAGCCATGCATTTTGAAGGTAGGCGCGTTGGGAAACCAGGACATTCTCGCTGATGCGCGTTTTGGGTTTGACTACCGCATAACGATCCAGTGAGGCGTTTTCGGGTACAGGAATAGACTGTTCAATATTGACCACATCAAAAATAGGTCGAAAACTTTCTTTACGGTCTTCGACAAAATCCATGATGAAGCCCTGGGGCAATCTCCCCTCGATAAAATCAATGTAATGTCTCAATTTGTTTAAAGGATAACGGTACAGAAAATTAAAAACGCCGGGACTGCGGACCCATACAGTCCCCGGGCCGACATTAAGGTGTCCGATCTCGCCGGCCTGGACGTATGAAAATGCTCCGATGACACAGTCCCGCATGGTGGTCAGGTCAACAGTAGCAGATGGTCCTAAAAAAACACCGTCGCAGGGGGAACCATGGATATTGGCGTAATGGGTGGATACTGTATCTCTAATAAAAAATTTTTCAAGGGTTTCCGGGTCGTGTGAAAAATTATGAACCAAGGTTTTGATCAAAAAACTGTCTTCGATGTCAATACCTTCATCTCTTGTAATCGGGATTTTAAACTTTTGATAATTAAATACATCACCTTGGTGTTTTAGTTCGTCGCCCCGGATATCACTTTTGTAAAGTATCGAATTTCTAACACGGATCTTTCCCAAAAAATAACTGCCGGCCAGACTTGAATGTCTGAACACCAAATCAAGGGGGTGGTTGGGAGTGATGCCGTAAAAGGCATAGAATTTGACCATCTGATTCAGTGGAACCAGATCTTTGATAAAAGGACTGACGTCGTAATCAAGTTCACGCAAGTTGATATTGATTCTCTGAGTAATCCGATCAAGGAGCTTTATCAGTTCTTTCATGGTATCTATCCTTCTATAGTTCACATTCTTTCATGGTATGAAATATCGCCGCGAAAACGTCCGTCATGCGCAATATCCCGATAATTTGCTTGTTCCGGGTTACCAGAAGTGAGATATGGGGCCCCGTAACCAACTGCATGACCGCCATTTCAAGGGAAGCTTCCTCTTCAATAAACTCGCCTTCAGAAGGAGTCTGCATGAAATCCTCCACCCTCAATTTGGAGGCTTTGCTACATAGATCCTGCAAGGGCGCGGCCTTCAATCGCCTCTGTTTGCGTATTTTGTGGACAAAGTTGGAGCTGAAGCCGTATTGCCTAAGTTCGTTAATTTCGCCCGGCTCCTTATTCCTGGGTTCAAGGGCACGCAGCACGTCCAATTGACCCAGTTTGCCAATAACACGCTCGTCTTTATTGAGAATTAAAACACCGCGATGCTTATATTTGGTGTGGTCGAACTCCTCCTGGGCTTTTTCCAGGGCCAAAACCGCTTCAAATAGGGTTGAACCCTCTGGAACGGTTGCATACTCCGACAGCGGAACCGTTAATTCCTTAACAAGAAAATCGCTCACAGAAGACCTCCAATCTTTTACGATTAAAAAATTACAGTCCAGTTCCGAGCCGTATGGTCTGCAGTCCAGCTTCCGGCTCGAAGGGCTGCAGCTAGGAGAAAGGAAGGACTAAACTTTCAATTGCAAAATAAATATAAGTGGCTCATGATTGAACTTATTAATTTAATTTAAGATCCTAAGAATTTCAAGTCATTTTTTAAATTTAACACACCAGGTCGGCTTTTGAGCATTTCGTGCAGAGGGCAAATAATATAGGATAATTTAGTAATTGATTAAGTTTCGGCACCTGTGATAAAGGTGCCACCTGGATATACATATTTCCCATTCAGCCTTCCGATTGGATTGGCGGAAGAATAATTTTGAAACACACAGCAATCAGCTAGCACATAATTAAAGAGGAGCAAATTTGAATGAGCATCGCAAATGTACTATTAGTGGATGATGAGGTCGAATTCGTTGAAACATTCAGCGAGCGTCTAAAGATGCGCAATCTTGAAATCTCCGAAGCGTTCAGCGGAGAAGAAGCACTGCAGGTACTTGAAACCGATAAAAACATTGAGGTCGTTATTCTGGACGTAAAAATGCCGGGGATGGACGGAATCGAAACGCTCACCGAAATCAAAAAGAAAAATCCGCTGGTGGAGGTCATTATGCTTTCGGGTCACACGGATGTCGAATCCGCCATCGACGGTATGAAACAGGGTGCCTTTGATTACCTTATGAAACCATGCGATATGGATCAGATCATTGCCAAGGTTACTGAAGCCGCGGCTAAAAAACGGCAGCACGAAGAAAAAATTATTCAGGCCCGCATTAAAGAGATCACCTCACGGCGCACATAGAAAAAACAGGATAAAGGCGCAAGGCATAAGGCACATGGCTGCTGCAAGCGTGTGGTAACCGGCGTTATCTTTGTTGACAACTTGACAACTTTCGAAACCCTCAATCTTATTGCTGATGATGCAGCCTCTTTTCATCATCTTCCTCGCACACCTCACAGAGATCCTTTCGACAGGATGCTCATTTGGCAGGCTATCCGGGAAAAAATGATTCTAATATCAAAAGACACTAAACTCCCAGCAAACCAGAGATTCGGTCTGAGCATTCTTGACGGTTAGCATAAGAATTTTTACTTCTCGTCAAAACCCGAAATGGGATTTCATCCTTGATTGTATATCCTACCACCGGCTTTCATTCTTGAAGTAAGCAAGATTAATGAATAGGGTGAATCTTTCTTTATTTTTCTTGACATATAATGCGCATAAAATATATCTAATTTAAACGATAAGCCTTTCTTCAGGCAATAAATTTAATTCAGCATCAACATGAACAAAAGGAGGAAATCTTATGAAAAAGCTGGGATTATTTTTAATTTGTGCCTTGGTGTCTGTGTCTCTGTTAATCGGAGCCGCAGCAGCTAAAGAAACCGTAGTAGTATACACCTCACTGGAAAATGAAGAAGTTGTCGAATATCTGAAACTGGCCAAAAAAGAATTGTCCGATTTGGACATCCAGGCAATCCGTCTATCCACCGGGGAACTTGGGGCCCGGATGTTGGCAGAAAGGGACAACCCCCAGGCCGACTGCATCTGGGGATGGGCTGTAACCAATATGTCAGAATTTGTTCCAAAGGGTATGCTTGTCCAGTATAAACCAAAAGGCTGGGAAAAGATCCCTGCTAACTTTAAAGATCCAAATGGATACTGGACGGCAATCGATTTATATGCCGCTGCTCTGGTTCCGAATACCAAAGTTTTGGAGCAAAAAAATCTACCGATGCCCAAAGGGTGGAATGATCTGCTCAATCCGGTTTATAAAGGAATGCTGATTATGCCGAATCCCGCAAGTTCGGGGACAGGTTTTTTGCAAGTTGCCAGCCTCCTGGTCTTGATGGACCCGGATTACAAGAACAAGCCGATTGAACAGAATAAAGCCTGGGATTTCCTTAAGGAACTCGACAAGAATATGGGCCAGTACATCAAGAGCGGTTCAAAACCGGCAAAACTAACGGCTGCTGGAGAATATGCGGTGGGCTGTTCATTTGCTTTCGTATACTCCTCATTAAAAAAGAAAGGCTTTCCGGTTGCGTTGGTCATGCCCCAAGAAGGTGCTGGATTTGAACTCGAAGCCAATGCGCTCTTGAAAGGTGCCAAAAATGAAGCCGCTGCCAAGAAATTTTTAGACTGGGCCATCAGCAAAAGCGCTATGGAAGAATATGCCAAATTTAAACTGGGTGTAACGTATCCGGGCATTCAGGGACCTAAGGATTTACCGGCTTTAGAAACCATTAAATTGGCACCGATGGATTTTCCCTGGCAATCCGAAAACCGCTCTAAGATACTTGAAGTCTGGCAGGGTCATTTCCTAAAATAATCACCAAAGCATATTAGCCATTTTAAAAAAACTTCATAAATTCTCTTCATTAGGATGTATGAAGTTTTTTTTGTCATAAAATCTAAAAAATCGTATTGTGAGCTAAAAAAGGTTGCATTTTCTAAGTTGGCTGTCTATGCATCTGAAACAGTTATCAATTCATCCACAGACGTATCCATTTTAGTATTTGGGTCTTTTGAAAGGATTGCTTTCATGGAAACCAC
>JASFJP010000277.1:0-6517 GCA_050121225.1 Desulfobacterales bacterium | reverse complement strand
GGGCCTCGAGATCAATAAAGCAGTAAGGCTAATGAAATAGTTGTGGTCTATTGCCACTGCTTGATGCTGTTTGATGTAACGCTCCCTAATGTACTCAGACAGTCACACATCCGCGAGTCGGCTCACCTTCAAAGCCTATTCCAATGGAAGTCTCTTGGTCTTTGTAGATAACCAGATTTTTTTATTATATGGATAGTTAATCATCTTTTTAAACAAAGGCAACAAAAACCTTATCCGAGTTTTTTATACTCGTGGCTATGACGCAAACGCCAGCCCGCAAACAATAGCAGCGCGGTCATTGTGAACAAAAAGTACCAGGGAAACCAGCCGATTGATTTGACGAATACCAGGTTTTCGAGGTTTACAGTGCTTAATTCGGGGTGGGATACGGCGGTTTGGGGCCGCAAAAAGATGAGTAAAAGAGAATACAGCACGCCGATGAGACCATACGCCAGGTTAAACGATAAGCCCTTGAAGCTTAAGACCGTGGCACGTTGATGCGAGGCAGTGATCCGATTGAGGTAATGACTCTGAAAAAAGCGACCCATATACATAACACTGCTGAGTAGTGCAACCGGAAGCAGACCGATAATCGGCAGGAAAAGCGTCATACCGACAAGCCCGGTGATGGTGATGATCGTCATGACACCCAGATTAAAAGCAGGTGACTTTCGGTTTACCATTTTTAAAGCCAGCCGGGGAATAACTAGCCCAAGCACGGCAAACCCGGAGCTGATCAGGCCGAATGATGCTTCCGGCAAACTGATAAGCCGGTAGTATTGGCTGCATAAGGTAATGACCATGCGAATGCAGTTATCAAAAATAAGGCCGGCAAGAATGATCACCACCGCGAAAGGTGTTTTTAATATCCAGCCACCTGCCAGCAGGGTTAATTTGAAGGCCTCAAAAATAGGGGTTTTGCAATTTTCTGCTGGTTCGCATTCGGAGTCAACGAACTTCGGTTTTTCCCGCAGACGTAAAGTAGTGATCAATGTCATAACAGCCATGAAAAAGGTGAGATAAAGTGGATAGCGTAGGGTGATATCCTGAGTCAGGTCTATATTCATGCCCAGTAAATTCACTACCCGTTGCATTAGAGCAGGATCATAAACGGCAGCGCCAAGGCTCATCGCCCCCATGTAAGCAATCGCCTGAATCCGCATTTGCTTTTCGAGAACGCGGGGCCAATCCCGGGCATCGCCTTCTGCTTTCAGAGTATCATATGCGATGGCTTCGTCCGCCCCGCTGGCGGCGGCCTCTGCGGCGCCGCTCAGGATGCGGTTGACTAAAAATACCACAAATAGTAAATCGACATTCCCCAAGGGTACAAAACACAGTAGGGCAATTTCAATCACCATCAACACGCCGGTCAAAACTAAAAGATTTCGCCGGCCAAATGTATCGGCTAGTGCGCCCGAAGGTACTTCAAGCAGCACGATAGATGCTGCCCAAGCTGCGTTAAGTAAAGCAAATTGCTCGAGTGTTAAACCGAAATCTAAAAACAGAATAGTGAAAACCGGGTAGTAAAAACGCGCATTAAAAAAGACGCGAAAGGCAATGAATAATCGAACATTCCGAATGGTAAACGGCGACGTTTCAGAATGAGATTCAACTGACGATGGTGCACCCAATACCTCGGCCTCCAATTTGGGCAGGGTTTTTTAGTGTCAACTCAAATACCCGCGTGGTGTAGATTTAGTCGAGAATACTGAAAAAGTTGGTCTACTTTCCCAGGACTTAAGCATTTATAACAACCCATGATGGCAACGACGGAAGCCAATCTTTGTAATTTTGAATACGACAAAAAATGGAGGAACTTACAGTCGTGACAGAAACAGGTCGTCTCTTGGTGTAAGCTTGGGGAACAGAAAAAGTAAACGTGTAGAGCAATACAGCGAGCTAAAATTTCAGGTTTTTGAAAAAAAATAGTCTAGGTTTTCCAAGTCGTTAATCATATTCCAGCTCCCGCCTCCTTTTTCAACCTCGCCGCGCCAATGTTCTACTCGTCCTTGGTATATTTTTGGATCAAGGTTATCCGCTCTCAATTTGGTTACATTCAAGGCAATGACGTTAAATCCCGCCAGCTGAAAGGGGAGGTCCCGCACATAACCTTGTGCCAGCTCTTCTTTCAGGTCGGAAAAAATGAGAATAAATTTCTTTCCAGATCCCTGCTCGTTGAGGAATTCAATTGCCTGCAAAATTCCACCTGAAATATCGGTGTATTTACTACTTTTGACGGTTGATGTAAAGGTGTTCACTTTTTTCTGAAATGAACGTTTTTGGTTGTTGGTGATCGACGGCCGTTCATCAAATGTCGCCTTGGCGACAATGTCCTTTTCGCTGAAACTTCCGGTATCAATTCGAGCCACTGCCAAGGTGTCTCCTGGCTGGAGAACGCCAAGCAAATAGTTTAAAATCGATTGAGCTTTATTCAGTTCGCGGGCATATGTTCCTGAGGTATCAAGAAGCATATAGACACCTTTGGATCTATCTTTGGGATTAGAACAGCCTGCCAAGCATACAACCAAGATTATTGCAATGCTAACGATCCTGTTCATTCCTGATGCTCCTTGTATTCAACTGTATCGTTAATATTCTCAACTGCTTCATCGGTGATAGCACGTTCTTCATAGAGAGTTTCTTCTAAGCGTTCTTTTTTCTTGACTCTTGACCCTAGCACAACGCTTTCCAGCCAAATAGTTGGAAAGATGATTAAATCATAAAGGGTGACCACGAGTCGCCCAATGTAATAACCGATGTTTCCAATCAATCGCAGGATAAAGGCAAACAGTCTCAGTCCGCCGGTGGCGCAAATACCCAAAACTGTTCGAGAAGACGAAACAAACGATTCCAGCGGAATCGCAACAAAGGCAAGGGCAAACGGTAAAATGAAACCCATTATCATTTGTCCGATAGTAGGAATTGTACTCGTCACCAATTCCGTTTGCTCAACTCCGGCGAGCGTCTGCCTCAATGCTTCCATGTCCTGGGCTATTCGGTCACGCATAAACGCCAAAGCTGATTCGACCCCCGCCAGAATGGCCAGCATGGTAAACGTGATCCAGATCATACGATAGCGCATTCTGTCATCCATGCTACCGATAACGGGAAAAAGGCGTGTAATTCTAAGCGATTCCATCAAAAACAATCCCATGGTTAATTCAATCAGAATGATTACCAGACCGGCAACATTCGATGTTTTGTAAGGCCCGATGTAGCTTGCTCCGCCGACCATTTCTGACATCGGAAGGGCAATCAGGTTGAAATTGATGATGGCGCCGCCAAATGCAATTGCCAGTACCAGTCCGGAAATAAAAAATTGTGTGAAAGAAGAGGATGAGAGCATTCGAGCGGCCTTGTCCGTTTGCATTCGGATTTGCTCGTAATCATCCATATAACGATCAATACTCTTGGCCCGTTTGTTCAGATTGCCGATAGCCTTGTTAACCTCGTTGAGGGTTTTTTGCACTTTTCGCCAGACCGGAAGCATTTTATTCAACATAGCGTGGCGCACCGAACCGGAGGCACGATGACTTTCAATGGCGGATTTATGCTGCTCTGCCAGTGTCCGGTTTATCTCTGCCAGCATGTTGGATACCATGGTATCACCGGTATGTTTTATATTGGCAATGGATTCAATGACCGGGATCCAGGTGGGCAATTCCGGAGGTAAATCCGCACTTTTTATGTAGTCTTCGTCAAGTTTGATGGTGAGTTCCGATAGTTGACGATGCAGGTTGGGATATCCCTCCAAATCTCGGGCCACCGATGCATTGATACGCTCAAATTCCCGTTCTACTATGCGTTCTGCATTCTCCAGACCGGCGGCCATAAGGACTTCTCGATTGCGCTTTACCAGTCGTCTTTCCGCCGCCATCACTGATGCAGCTGAAAGCCGCATGGCGTTGTAAATGATTTTGCTGAGAGATCCCACCGCGCGGTGAAACGGTTTTCGGGCAAAATAGAGCGCAGCCAACAGCAAAACAATCCATACCAGCATGGATAGGAACGGATTTGCTGTTATGCTCAACATGTTTGCAAAAGGCATATACACCTCCGTTTGAATTCACGTACTTACATCAAAGGCCCATAAATCGGTCGCCCAACCCCAGATGGACGTTCAACTTCAGAGCGTGACCTTGAATTAGCCTAGCAGAAATCGGGTCGAAATTCAATCGTTGCAACCACCTTTCGTGACCGTCGAAACATTGCGCCGTCGTTTCCCGATTTGCGCGATTAGTGTATAAAAGTTCAGGCGACTCAGCTTATGATTTTTTCAACTATTTGTAATCAATGATAATATTGAAATTTTAAGCTTAAGACTGCCACTGAAAATAACTATAGATCATGTTATCGGCATCGAAAAGAAAAACTTGAGGGAAATTCCATGCTAAGGGGTGCGCGTTTATTGTTGCATTACGCGCACCCAGCATGAGAATTTAGGTAAATTGAACCATATAAATTGGAAAAGTAAGATGAATTTTGGCACAAACGGTCACCACGATAGATCAGTGAACTCGCGTTCGTCGCTTCCTATTGGGTCGTTTCAAATCCAACGGTTTCCAGCAAGTTTCCGGAAGCATCATGAACTTCTACGCGCCATGCGCCAATTTCGTGTGTTTGAATCGTTTTTGAACTATATGTTCGCCAAGCCGGCGGCTTGACATTCAGGGTTACGCGGGCGCGCTCCCTATCGCCAAAATACCAGACATGGACGATATTAGAGGCATTTTGAATGTCAGTGATTTTGCTAAAGCAGTAGAGTTTTCCAACCGCTACCGAAAAACGGGTGCCGCTATCAACGGGTTCACGATCGGCGACATTTTTGCAGATAACTGTGGCGGCAACTTTCACCGGTCCCGAATCTTGGGCTGAAGTTAGAAAAGGAGTTAACATAAACATCGACACGACAGCTAGACCTATATTAACCAATGAAAAAAAACGTTTCATGGAAAATCTCCTCGATGGGTTGGATGACCTTTAATTCGCGGGGTCATCGGTTTCTGTGGGATCGTCATTGGGGGTTTTCACATTTCCCTCAAATTGTTCGGGGCTTTTAAAATATTTCTCCGGATCCTGCATTAACGCTTCCAAGCGATAGCGATAGTAACCCAAACGGACAATTTTATTCCTCTGGGAGCCGAAATAATCCAGAGGTTTTTTTTCCAATTCGGCAATTTTTTTCTCTAACCTTTCCTTTTCAACCGCAATGAGCTCCGCCTCTGTAGGAGGTCGGTTTCTTTCTGCTTCTTCCGCCTGCCGTTTTTTCTCCTCCTGCTCTCGTTGATCTTCCTCTTCGATTTCGTTGACAAGCTTTTGCCACTCATCTTGCTCCATTTCAAAACGCTGCTGATCCTCTGATTCATCATATTGGGCTTCAGGAAAAACGACTTCTGCATCCGTCGCATCTTCGGGCGGTACATTACTGTAATGCTTAACGCCTTTACCATCTGTCCAGGTGTATATGTCTGCATTCAGCGAACCAAGGCCCATAAAAACAAACAAAATCAGGAAGATAAAAGTTATTAAGATATTCATATTTCCTCCGGTCATTATTCAGTTTTGTCGACAAAAGACTTCAAAATATCTCCTTGATGCGGAGTCACGTTATTAAATTTCACACCGAATCCTTTTGGGTTGCTCCAGACAATTTTACCGCTAAACGTAAACGGTTGCGAATGATTCGGTAATGAGAATTTTAGATGCAGTTTTTCGCCTATCGGTAATTTTGCATTGGTTTCAATAAACACACCGCCGATGCTGATATCCAATATGCTGCTTCTGAAGATACGATCTTTAGCACTGTAATTGGCATTCAACAGGCAGGCTTTGCGTGGATTCTCGCGCATCGATGATTCGGTCTCTTCAAGGCTAACCGTTCTGACTGGTAATTCCACGACAGTCAATTGACCCATTTGTTCTAAAAGAATAATTTGCTGTTCCTCAGTCATTTCTACAATCAGCTTATACAAATGCCGACTGACGGCGTCTCCCACTAATTGCTTCAAAAGAATCAGCTGCTGGTCTTTTGGCATGTCGCCGATCAACTTGAATAGTCGTGTCGTTATACCAAATTTCCCAAGTTCTGGATCCGAAGCTATCATAATCAGATTCCTTAAGATAAACGGGAGCTCCAGAAATGACCGTTAGCGGAATTATGCTGATCCTTATTTTTAGGGATCATAAGGATTTAGCGACCAGCATTGCTCCACGAGGAGACGGGTCTCCACGCTCAAAGAAGTTTACCCAACCGAAGTGTTAGGTTTTTAAAACAATTTTAATAGTTTACCGTGAAAGTGTCAATATATATTTTCCTGCCTATTCTTCCGGAATTATTTCGTACCCTGTGGTCACCTGGGCAACGCCGCGGACTGTCGCAGCTACGGAACAATACTTTTCTTGAGAAAGGCTTATGGCTTGCTCAATCGATTTTGAGGTTAATCCATGGCCGCTAAGACGGTATTGCAGGTGAATCTTGCGATAAGCCCAAGGGGGGTCTGGATCTTGTTCGCCGCTT
>JASFJP010000276.1:0-6526 GCA_050121225.1 Desulfobacterales bacterium | reverse complement strand
CCAGTCTACCCGATGTGACTTTCAAGGCGCTGTCCGATTCAGAATTGAGCCGCAACGCGTTGCGCAAGTACGGGGTACATATCGTACGACACGCCATGGGTGCTTTAGGCAGCCTCAACTTTTTCAGCCTAGAGAAATTTTTAGAAGACTGCGAGCGTGAAAGGCGTTCCAGGATGATATTCGATGCAATTCCAAAGGATAAGGGCATGATACCATTGTATTTTCCTGGCGACGATCAGGCCCTTGCAGGAATCCGTGAAATTGCCGAAAAGGGTAACCCAAAGTTTGCTGACCACACATTGAAAAATGTGGATTCGTTTCGCCAATGGGAGGACATCATCAGCCAAGCTGCTAAAAAGAAACTCTATTACCCGCAGTTAAACGATATTGTTATAGATTCAAACAAATCCGATGTGTAGTTTTATTATCTTATTCATGAGCTTCGATGGAACAGAAAATGTTCACAATACAAGGTCAATGTTTGATCGCCTGAAATAGGAAGTTCGCTGTTATCTATATGCGTTAAATAGTGTTTGTTAAAAGTCATGAATTGTTGTACTCATATTGACTTTGAAAATTAAAAGATGAAATTTATAAGGGATAAACGCCACATAACAAAGCTTTTGCAGCGGACGCAAAAAACCGCGTTGCTGAAAAGCAGCGTTATGTACTCGGGATGTCTCCAACAAAGCGAAGGTTTTCACTGCTTCAGTAAACCTGTGATATCATCAACCGCGGCTCTCAGGGCTACGGTGTTGCTAACGGCTATCTATCCTTACTGTAACCACACTCCAAAAAACTGACATAATCAAAACATATCTTTAAGTGATAGAGGGACAGAGACTCAAGCGCTTCTGTCCCCACTCTCTCACCACTTAAGGGGGAGGAAAGGGATATACGTTTTAACAATAAAACGCCGAATTTGAGCCACTCAGGAAGTCTCAGGCAGTAAATAGGGAATGATATCAAAAAATTGAGAAGATACAAATTAACTAATTTCAGCTTCAATAATTTTCATTTTATGCACGGCATCGCTAATAATGTCCTCACTAAGCGAACGTCTGGTTAGATAGGCTCAAACCTCTCCAAAGCTGCATTCAATTTATCCTTTTATTTCATGAACAACTCCACCGCGTCACGTCGGGGTCGCGTGCTGGCCGCTAAACACAGCTCCAACGCGCCGAAGCCGACATTCTCATCGACCCATCACCTTTTCCTGTGAGCGGCAGGTATTCCCTTGACAGGATTTAGGATACAGAGTAAAAACCTCAGTTTAAAATTTAACAATTGAATCGGGGGTTCAATGGACTACAAACAGACACTAAATCTTCCGTCGACAGCGTTTCCCATGAAAGCCAATCTGGCGAAGCGGGAACCGGAGCATTTGAAAGAATGGTATGAAAACCATTTATACCAGCAGATCAGGGATGTCTCCAAGGGAAGGGCGCTTTTTATTCTTCATGACGGTCCACCGTATGCGAATGGTTATATTCATATCGGAACGGCGCTGAATAAGATCTTGAAGGATTTTATTGTCCGCTCCAAGCAGATGTCGGGGTACGACGCGGTCTATGTACCAGGATGGGATTGCCATGGGTTGCCCATCGAGCACAACGTGGATAAAGAGCTAGGAGATAAAAAGAAAGATTTATCCAAGGCGAAATTTCGCAAAATGTGCCGTACCTATGCCGAAAAGTTTATCGATATCCAACGCGAGGAATTCAAACGCCTCGGAGTGATGGGGGAATGGGAAAATCCCTATTTGACGATGAACTACATCTACGAAGCCACCATTGCGCGAGAGTGCGGCAAATTCGCCTTGGATGGAAGTTTATTCCGCAGCAAAAAACCGATCTACTGGTGCTTCACTTGTCAAACTGCACTGGCAGAGGCTGAAATTGAGTACCACGACGCAACGACACCATCGATCTATGTCAAATTTCTTATCAAAGAGAAGCTTGGCGATGTGTTGCCTGAGCTGGCCGACAGGAACGTGTTTGTTGTAATTTGGACCACCACTCCGTGGACCATACCGGCAAACCTGGCCATCGCGCTTCATCCCGAATTAGACTATGTCGCCGTCGACACCGGTAATGACGATGTCTACATCTTGGCCCGGGAGCTGGTTGAAAGTTGTATGCAGGAATTTGGCATTTCGGATTATTCTATCCTCGGTCATATTGATCCAAAATCTCTCGAAAACAAGCGTACTCTGCACCCGCTGTATGATCGTGATTCTATAATTATATTAGGATCGCATGTAACCCTTGATGCCGGTACCGGATGTGTACACACTGCTCCCGGCCACGGCCGCGAAGACTACGAGGTGGGACTTACATATGGTCTGGATGTTTACTCACCCGTAAATCACCAGGGGCGTTTTACGGATGATGTAGACTTGTTCAGGGGAGAATTTGTTTTTGATGCCAATAAGAATATCAATGCCGAATTAAAAGAGTCCGGCGCATTGATCGAAGAAGGAACTATCGAGCATTCTTATCCTCATTGCTGGCGCTGTAAAGAGCCGGTTATCTTTCGCGCAACACCACAGTGGTTTATCTCGATGGACGAGACCCGCTTGCGCCAAAAATCCTTGGAGGCCATCGACAGCGTCCAGTGGATACCTCACTGGGGTCGGGATAGGATCTACGGTATGATCGAAAACCGGCCCGATTGGTGTGTTTCAAGGCAACGGGCCTGGGGGGTACCGATTGCTGTTTTTTACTGTGACCAATGCGAAGCCTTGCTGCTGGATGAAGAAATCATGGAGCAGGTCTACAACCTGTTTGAAAAGCACGGGGCCGATATTTGGTTCGAAAAAGACGTATCCGATCTGCTTCCAAATGACATTGCTTGCGGCCAGTGCGGTAGTACATCATTTAAAAAAGAGAACGACATTCTCGACGTCTGGTTTGATTCCGGAGTGAGCCATGCGGCCGTGCTCGAGCAACGATCGAATTTGAGATGGCCTGCCGATCTTTATTTAGAGGGCAGTGATCAGCATCGAGGATGGTTTCACAGCTCCCTGTTAACCGCGGTGGGCACACGTAACCGGGCGCCTTACGATGCAGTGCTGACCCATGGATTCGTGGTGGATGCTGATGGGCGCAAGATGTCCAAGTCCCTTGGAAATGTCATCGCACCTTCCGAGGTAATCGATAAGTACGGAGCCGAGATTTTGCGACTTTGGGTTTCTGCTTCCGATTATCGGGAGGACATCCGTATTTCGGATAATATTTTAAAGCAGCTCAGCGATGCCTATCGACGTATTCGAAACACCAGCCGGTTTATGCTGGGGAACCTTTTTGATTTTGATCCCGAGAGCGACTTGGTTGCCTATGAGAATATGCCGGAAATCGATCGGTTTGCATTACACTCGCTGCAGCGCCTGGTCGAAAAAGCGAGCAAAGCATATGCTACGTATGAATTTCATATCATCTATCATTCTATTTACAACTATTGTACGCTGGATTTGTCGGCATTTTATCTCGACATACTGAAAGATCGGTTATACACATCTCCGCCTCGATCCACTGATCGCCGGAGTGCACAGAGTGTGCTGTACTTATTGCTGGATACCATCACTAGATTGATGGCCCCGATTCTGCCGTTCACTTCCGATGAAATATGGCAACACATGCCTGAACGCAACGGCAAAGACGCCAGCGTACATATGACAGCGCTGCCGGACGTCAACACAGCCTACGAAGATCGAGGGCTGGCCGATCGATGGGAGGATTTGCTCAGGGTGCGAAGTGAGGCGACGAGGGCTCTGGAGGACGCCAGAGCTCAAAAACTCATCGGGCATCCTTTGGATGCATCCGTAACCGTTTCGGTTTCCGAAGAACTTTACGATGCATTAAAGCCCTTTGCAATGGACTTGAGATCGTTGTTGATTGTTTCCAAGGCTGAGTTGGTTAAGCAAGAGATACTCGAGGGGGCTTATCATAGCGATGAAATTGAAGGGCTCAGCATAAAAGTGGAGCCTGCACCGGGAGAAAAATGTGAACGCTGCTGGGTGCATGATACCACTGTTGGCTCAGATGCTGATCAACCAACGATATGTCATCGGTGTCAGAAAGCCCTGACGCAAACAAGTTAGCTTAACCTCATGGGCGGGCAATTTTGTCCGGCCAACACATCTGAACGGCCGCGAATTTTGATTTTTAAAGCAATTACATGTTGAAAAAAAAATATATACTCCTGACTGTTGTGGCCGGACTGGTCGTCGTATTGGATCAAATTACGAAAGCCCTGATAATTGATTCAGTGCCGCTCCATCACAATCTCACAATCATATCCGGTTTTTTTAACATTACGCATATTCATAACCCGGGCGGGGCGTTTGGACTCATGGCCAATTTGAGCGAGACCATGCGCACCATTATTTTTCTATTTATCTCCTCATTGGCCGTAAGTTTAATTCTTTACTTTTACCATAAAACCCCACCAACCTATCCATTTCTGGCTATCGGCTTTGCGCTTATTTTTGGGGGAGCTATCGGCAACCTGATTGACAGGGTCCGATTTGGTATCGTGGTCGATTTTCTGGATTTTTATATTGACAATTTACACTGGCCTGCCTTTAACATCGCCGATAGTGCCATCACCGTCGGGATTTTTATTTTTGTCTTTCATTTGTTGTTTAAAAAGATGCCGCAGTAACGATCACCGAATTGGGGTTTTTGTAAATGATTTGAACCTAAGTTCCTCTTTCACACCTGTGGGCCACGGCAGAAGGACAAAGCCCATTACAAATGCCTGAAATCAGCTATAAAGATCTAAAAAAATATTTGCAGGATCGAGAAGGCCGGCCTTTTGAACCCATCTATCTCATATACGGGGAGGAAATGCTGGTCAAAACGGCCTTTAAGGATCTGCTAAACGCGCTTGTCCCGGCTTCCAACCGCAGCATTAACTATGAAGCAGTGGAAAGTACCAATGTAACCATTCACGAGGTCATCGGCCGAATTAATACATTTTCATTAATTCCAGGCCGAAAAGTTGTGGCATTTCTCGATTCCAGAGTCTTCTATGCTAGCGGTGAAAAAGGCAGTTTGCTCGCAAAAGCCCAAGAAGCCCTCAAGGACGAAGATATCAAAAAAGCTGCTGGATATCTTTTGAGTATGATGGGACATTTAAATCTCTCCTTTGACGATCTGAGTATATCCAATCGGGAAGTAAGTCTGGGCTTGGATTCCGATTCGGCGGCGAACTCCTCCTGGCTGGATGGCATCATAGCATATTGTCGTGAGAAAAATCTGTCGGTTCCGGCCGTCCAGGATGACAGCCGGATATTGCAGGAGGCCGTCGAGAAGGGGTTTCCTAAGGACAATCACCTGATTCTTACAACAGATTTAACAGACAAAAGGCGGACACTCTACAAAACCATCAGCAACCACGGATTGGTGATTGACTGTTCGGTACCAAAGGGCGATCGACGGGCTGACAGGATTGTCCAGGAGGCGGTCCTTGTTGAGAAGATGAACTCGATTCTCCGGGCTAGCGGAAAAACCATCGACAAGGCTGCCTATAAGTCCCTTTATGAAATGACCGGATTTGATTTAAGAACATTTTGTAACAATCTGGAAAAATTGATCAGCTACGTCGGGGAGCGAGACGAGATTTCCATCGAAGATGTCGAATATACTCTGAAGCGTACCAAGAAAGATCCGATATATGAATTGACCAATGCGTTGGCGGATCGAAACGTCGAGCTGTCTCTTTTTTTTCTGGATTCGATCCTTGGGTCAGGAATTCACCCGCTTCAAGTTTTTGCGGCCATCATAAATCAGATTAGAAAGCTGCTGGTGATCAAAGATTTTGTAGGAAGTCAGAATGGTCATGGCTGGCAAGCAGCTTGTACATATAGCTATTTTCAAACTAGTGTGATTTCGGCAATTGTCAGCTACGATCGGCAACTTATAGAACGCTTGGAAGATTGGGAGCGCAAGCTGAAAACAGAAACGATCTCCAAGAATGACGCACCTCGAAAGAACTTTAAAAACAAAAAACGCAATACGACCACGGATTTGATAATCGCCAAGAATCCCAAAAATGCATATCCGATCTATCAGCTGTTCAAAAAATCGGAGCGATTTTCGAAAGACGAGCTCATTCATGCGGTCGAATTGCTAAACGATGCGGATATGCTGCTCAAATCAAGTACCCAATCAGCGAAGCTGATCATAGAAAATGTTGTTATAGGTATCTGCAGGCCTCGAAGTCAATATTATTAATAACGGTGAAACGGATAGTTGCATTATGGGATTTTTCAGACAGCAGGAAGAGCGTCTCGCAGTTCGTTTTTTGACCTGGCAGTATCAGAAGTTGAAGAAACCGCTTCCTGAAAATGCCGAACTTGAGCATCAGGCATCTATTATCGTCGATGAAGCCCATCGAATCGCTCGAGAAAGAGGCCGGAATGTCATTTCGATTATGAAAGAACTCATAAGCGACAAAAAAAAATAATGGTTTGATTCTAACCAGTGAACTTCGGGGAAGCGTTACTTTGAACGCCCCAGAT
>JASFJP010000275.1:0-6572 GCA_050121225.1 Desulfobacterales bacterium | reverse complement strand
ACTTTAGTCTGCGTCCCATTCATGTAGGGCAGGGCGATCGTAATGGTCTCTCCAATAGGCAAGGAAACAGTGGTCTCTATAAATAGGCCGTAGCGACTATAATTCTTAAGTCTGCCTTCGTGTACTCCATAATCTGATGAAAAGAAAATATGTCCTGAATATGGTTTCCTGGGTTTTAGTCTTTTGTCACTATTTTTTTCTTTACCAATTTTTTCCATTTTCCATTTCCGATCTGCTTTTTGAAGATTTTAATCCACATTTCAAAGGATTCCTGGCTATTTTTCAACTCAATTAAAACATGCAAAATTCATGCATTTTTTTTGTTCAATAGAATAAAAGAGAAAAAAATTTCAAGCGGAAGAAATTATTATAATAACAGGGAGTTGAGGTAATACCATAAAGGTATTAGATACAATACTGAACAGTAGAAAGTAAGGATAGGGTGCCGAAATTCGGCATTCAATGCCCAATATTCTAGATTTGCTGTTTTTTTACGATTAAAGCACAGATAAAAGCGGATCAATTAATGTTAGAATAAAATTAGACATTATCTAATTTTGAATCCATGGTCCTTTTGCCAATCCGGACCAAATTTTCTTTCACAGTAATCTGCTAACCTATCAAACCAACGCCACCAAAGACTTTTTCCCTTTTCCCTGGCTTCATAGATATCTGCTAAAAACGTTGTAATATTAGCCATTTCTTCTTTGGGAACAAAGGAAGCTGCACCGTCTTCGTAAGATTTTTTGATATCTTCCGGGGTCATCGCATAGGCGGTCAACATAATACCGATGACTCTTTTCTCGTTACATATTTTCAGTAGTTCGTAGCCATGTACGCCCATGATATCAAGAATGGCCATATCAAAATACTGATTTTCAAGGAGCTCCTTGGCCTGTTCGAAAGTTGTGGCTTTTGTAAGAACACACATCGGGAGAAGATCTTCCAAAGTATCCAGAACATCCGGCTCATCATCAACCACTAAGATTCGTTTACTTTCCAGTAATTGTTCACTTTCCATCAAACACCTCGTTATAGGGGATGTTACCAAAGGACAGAATGATAGATTTAACGTAAGGCATTTTGAACACCGATCAAGGACATTCAGAAAGGGGCGTTGGATTTTTGACGGTAATTAGACAACTCGGATTTTCTATAACAGTAGAATAGTATTTTTAAATGGGCACTAATCAGCGGATTTGGCCATGCAGATTTCTAAATCGCACTGCAGACAACGGTGGGTCTCATGTTTGACCTGCTCCTCACTGAAACAAAATTCCACCTCGGAAAATCCGGCAAGTCTTTCTGACAGGGGCAGAGTGGACGTCTCAACCCTTTTTAAATCCGCAAATCCCTGCTCCCTCTTCCCGTTGTAGCCGTTATTTTTTTCATTTTCACACCTTGCTCTTGGCTCGGCGAGGTTCATCGCAGGCCGCCCGCCCAATTCAATGACACCGTCTCCTCCCAAAAAGGTGTCGATTGAAACCGCTGCGCGTCGACCGGCGGCAATCGCTTCAATCACCGTGGCCGGGCCATTGGCTGCATCGCCTCCAGCAAAAACACCTGTCATATCAGTCTGCTGGGTATCTTCATTAATTTTGATGAGTCCCTCATCCACAGGTAATGTGCTTTGGTCATCCAGAAAGCAAAAGTCTTTACAAAACGCCGTTTCGCTGGTTTGGCCGATGGCCAGTATGACCTGATTCGCTTCGACAGTGATTTTTGTTTCGTCGAAATAGGGGCAAAAATTGCCCTGATGGTCAAAGACGGATGTACAGCGCACAAGCTCAAGTCCGTTCACGGCCCCATCATTTTGCAATATCTTACTCGGTCCCCATGAATACATCATCTCCACTCCTTCTTGCTGCGCTTGTTCAATTTCCCAAGGATTAGCCGGCATTTCTTCCCGACTTTCCAGGCATGCAAGGGAAACATGCGTCGCTCCCAACCGCATGGCCGTGAGAGCAACGTCGACCGCCACATTGCCGCCTCCGATAACGACGAGTTTATCCTTTACGGTAATATTATTTCCTTCAGCAACCTCTGCCAAAAATTCAACCCCCCAATGAACATCGGGCAAATCCGCGCCTTCAAGCTCTATTTTGCGGCTCACCTGAGCCCCAACGGCGACAAAAATTGCCTCAAATCCGGCGTCCTTTAGCTGGTCGATCTCAAAGTCAACACCCAGCTTTTGGTGGGTGTTTAGTTCGATACCGACACTCAATACGAGATCGATCTCCTTATCGAGAACGTCTTCCGGTAAACGGTAAAACGGTATGCCATATCGCAGCATACCGCCGGCTTTGGGCCGCGCTTCAAACACAGTTACCTGGTGTCCTTTTTTACGCAGATAGAATGCCGCCGACAGTCCTGCCGGACCGGCGCCAATCACCGCGACCTTGTGCCCTGTGTCCGCTAGCGTAGATGACATCCATTCAGATAAATCACCGGCCATATCGGCGGCATAGCGTTTCGCAGCACAAATGGAAATGGATTCGTTCACTTCGCCGCGTTTGCAGGCAGTTTCACAGGGATGGGTGCAAACCCTTCCCAATATACCCGGAAAGGGCGCTTTTTCGATAATCAGCTTGCAGGCCTCATCCATTTCGCCCTGGGAAATAAATCGCAAATAACCGGGAATATCGATGCCGGCAGGGCATGCCTTGACACACAGGGGTTTGTCGGGAATCAGGTTTTGCGGTCCGATTGCTCGTAGGGTTCGGGTTATATCCAAAATTTTTATGCCATTGGGGCAGGCATCTTCACAACGGCCGCAAGCAGCGCAAAACCAGGGCATCGTGGAACCGGCAATGTCATCGATTAAGTCCAGTTCAACGTGCCGTATCAGGCGCCGGATATTAAAGTTGTTGACGCCGGTAATCGGACAGGCAGAACTGCAGCGTCCGCACTGTTCGCAGTATCTAAACATTTCAATGTCGTTAAATTTTTCTGCGAATTTCACATTATCATTCATAGTCAACAAGCCTATTTGCTTGGCTACTCGAGCTGTAAGTCTTTGACCATCGAGTGCATCGTGTTGGCAAATTTTGGCCCATCCGCCGCCGAGCACCATATATTCCAAAGCTTTTCGGGATCATATCCTGCTTTGGCCAGTTTCTTTTGGGTTCGTTTCAGGCGCTTTTCGGCAGCGTAATTGCCTTCGATGTAGTGGCAGGTGGGAAATTCACATCCAGCGACCAAAACTCCGGCTGCCCCGAGCTCAAAGGGTCTCTGCATCATTTTCATGGAGACCCGTGCTGAGCACATTACGCGGATCAGACGCGCATTTGCAGGGTATTGCAGCCGACTGACACCGGCCATGTCGACACCACCCAGTGCACACCAATGACAGACGAACGCGATAATTTTTTGCTGCGGTTCTTCTTCAAGAGCGGCTTCCACCTGGGCAAAAACCTGTTCATCAGAATAATGCACAATACTGATGCATTCAGCGGGGCAGTCTGCGGCACACAGGCCACATCCTTTGCACAGAGCTTTGATAACGTCGGGATTCTTCTCTTCATCCACCTGAATGGCACTGTAGGGACAGCGCTTGGAACACAACCCGCATTGGGTGCAATCGATCAAGTCAATGTCGGCCACGATTCCTTCGGTTTCGATATAGCCTTTGTTCATAGGGATCGAAGCCTTCATGGCCGCCCCAATGCCTTCTTCGCAGCTTTCTTTGAATGTCATCGGTGCTTTGGCGCAACCGGCAAGGGATACCCCCTCGGTGGCAAACTCCAGGGGTCCGAGTTTGACATGGGACTCCTGAAAGAAACGGTCGGAATTAGACGACACTTTCAAATGCGCCTTTATCTGATCAACGGTATCATCTCCCTGAAAGGCGCTAGTTAAGACCAGAAGATCAGAGTCAATTACAAAATCCTTTCCAAGCAGTAAATCATGCACCGTCACGCGCAAGCCGCCGTCCTCACTTTTCACCTCGGGGTAACGGTCGTCGGGAAATCTCAGAAATTTAACTCCCAAGCGCTTGGCTGTTTGCTGGGCGCTACCCTCTTCCTTAATTAAACTCATATCCCGGTATAAAATGGTTACATCGGCATTTTTACAAAGATGTTTGATGGCGATCGCATTTTTAACAGCGATATGGCAACCGATGTTACAACATCCCCGGGTTTCGTTCTTGGAATTTACGCAGCTGATCATCACCACGTTTTTGACATCATCGAGGTTTTTATTTTTCAGAAGGGCATCCAGTTGCAGTTGCGTAATCACCCTTGGATCTCGACCAAACTCGAACTGGTCTTGGGGTTCAATTTCCTTCATCCCCGTGGCAACAATAATGGTGGAGATATCAAGATCTTGCGTTGTTCCACTACCATTCGACTTCAATTTGACCTTATAATTTCCAATATAGCCTTGAACCGATTCAATCTGAGTTGCGGTATATACGTTTATGTTGGGGTGGGATTGAACCTGGTCGTTCTTTGCCTGAAGAATTCTGGACGCAGGTGATTTGTGATTATCGTGCGAGACAAAACATATCTCGTTTAGCAGACCGCCTAACAGTGGTTGTTTTTCGACGATGTAGGCATTAAATCCCTGATCGGCGACACTTAAAGCAGCGTTCATGCCGGCCATGCCGCCACCGATAATCAGGCAGTCGGTTTTAACCGGCAGTTTAATTTCCTGACCTTCTTCCAAAAGCGCAGCCTTGGCGACCCCCATCTTAATCAGGTCCTTGGCTTTTTGGGTCGCTATTTCCGGCTGCTTCATATGTACCCAGGAAACTTGCTCACGAATGCTGACAAACTCCAGCAAATAGGGATTTACACCCGCCTCCTTGGTGGTCCGTTTAAATAGGGGTTCATGGGTTCTGGGTGTGCACGAAGCAATGACGACCCGATTTATATTATTCTCCTTAATAAGATCTTGCAGTTTTTTCAGGTAGTCTACCGAACAAGACCATCTGCCTTCGTCGGCCAAGACAACATTTTTCAGGCCTCTGGCATATTCGGTAACCTCCGGCACGTCTACCACTCCTGCGATATTTGTACCGCAGTCGCAAACAAACACCCCGATTCGTATTTCTTCCTCACTCATTGAGTCTTCCTCATATTGGTATTTCGATTTCCCCCTCTGGAAACGGCCTTCATGCTGGCCGCCGTCGCCTGTGCCACTGACTCCGCAATATCTATCGGACCAGTCGCCCCGCCGCAAAGATAGACACCCTCGACCTTGGTCTCCAAGGGTGCAAACAGCGAATCACGTTCTTTAAAGTATCCCAATTCATCCAGATCAAGTTTCAATACCTTGGCCAGTCTTTTATTACGATTATTTGGAATGATTCCCGTCGCCAACACCAGCAGTTCGACCACTTGTGTCCGCAGCTCTCCGGTTTCCAGGTCTTCATATCGCAGCGTAAGATTTTTGGTCTCCGGATCTTCGAAAACTTCGTAAGGGCGACCCTTGATATAACGGACGCCATTTTCGTTGGCCTTGCGGTAGAAATCCCAAAACCCTTTTCCGTATGCTTTCAAGTCGTTGTAGAATATGGTTGTCTCCACCGAGGCATCGTGTTCTTTGGTAATAATGGTTTGTTTGGTGGAGATCATACAGCAAATCTTAGAACAATACGGCGTACCCTTACCTTCGCCCAAGCCTCGACCGGCACATTGGATCCAGGCTATTTTTTTTGCATGTTTTTGATCCGAAGGACGAATGATCTCACCGGACGTGGGTCCGCCGGCGTTCATAAGCCTTTCAAACTGTGTGTTGGTGATGACATTGTCGTATGCATCATAGCCCAGCAAATCACCAACCGGCGGAGCATCTTTAATTCCTGTGGCCACCACGATGCTGTTAACGTCGAGGCTGATATTTTTGTTTGACTGCCAAAGAAGAATCGCCTTTTTACCTTCCTTTTCGCAGGCTTTAACACAATGCGCAATCGGGCATTCACGGCACTGACTGCAATCAACAGCGCATTCACCGATGCACGCTCCCGCCTTACGCATTTCACCGAACCGACAGCTCGGATCTACTGTCACAACATTGGGCACTGCCTGGGGAAACGCCATGGACACCAGCTTTCGCTCTCCTCCGATCTTGCCGTCCATATCATCGGGGATACTCACCGGGCAGGCTTCCACACAGGCACCGCAACCCGTGCATTTTTCCTCGTCGACATACTTAGGCTTCTGAACCAGCTTGACCTTAAAAAGACCATTGGATTTTTTAACTTTGCGCACCTCTGTATTCGTCAAGATTTTGATGTTCTCATGATTATCCACTTCATACATCTGCGGGGCTTCGATGCAGATAGAACAATCATTGGTGGGAAAGGTCTTGTCCAGTCTGGCCATCATACCACCGATACTGGCGGTATCATCAACCAAATATACTCTGGTTCCATACTTGGCTGCATTCATGGCACAGTTGATGCCAGCGATTCCGGCACCAATAACGAGGATTGAATCACTCATTTCGTCACCTCTAATGAAGGCTCCGCATAGCAGAGCTGAGGGGGTATCGGATTATAGGAAAATGTCTAGTATATCTCAGCAACATGCAGGGAATTAGACCCTAAAAAAAGTTGTCTGTGCTTG
>JASFJP010000274.1:0-6580 GCA_050121225.1 Desulfobacterales bacterium | reverse complement strand
GGCGGCGTTCAGGAAAACAACAAACGCGCCGGCGCTGAAAATTTGATTGGTATTATTGCCATGGGGAAAGCCGCTGAAATTGCCCAACGAGATCTGGACCAACGGATTGCACATTTTAACCTGCTCAAAGATAAGCTCCTTGGCGAGCTTCCCAATTACATCGATGAATATATCGTCAATACCCATTCGGAGTATAGCCTACCGAATCTAGTGTCATTTTCTATCCAGTATATCGAAGGTGAAAGCGTGCTGCTCATGCTGGATGATGACGGCATTGCCGTGTCGACCCGTTCGGCGTGTGCCACCGGATCGCTGCGTGCCTCCCATGTGCTGCTGTCGCTGGGTCTCAGTCACGCTGATGCCCAGGGCACCCTGGTGCTTTCTTTCGGTGTGGAAAATACAGAAGCGGATATCATCACGTTTTTAACCTCATTAAGAGAGGTTGTGACGACCCTGCGTGAAATTTCACCTTTGTATAAAAAAGCGACGCGTGCGAATTAACCGCGCAATCTTTTTGACGGCTACGGGACTAAAGAAATAACCACATAAAATGACGCGGTTATATTTTTGGGGGATAGGAGCTCCTCAGGGATATTTAATTAGTTATGTCCTAGGGTCTATTTGCCGCGCTTATACGCGATCCGACATCATTGTTTCAAAGTACATATCAATAATATCTGACTGATCTGTATATTTATCTTTTAGAAGCTTTTTGAAGCTGTCATATTCTGGATCAGTTAGCAATTCATCAATTTCGTGCGCCTTTTTGCCTAGCTGGCGGCAATATTTATCGGTAATGGTTTGAGGGGCCGTGCCTCTTTTTTTGGCTACTCGATTTGTCGCCTGGGTTCGACTGCAACCGTTGGCTTCGATTTCGTACAAAACTTCAAGTATTTGGGACAAAGATTTAGGCAGGCCATGAATCTTAACTGATGGTATCGAAAAAATGGATTGCGGGGTGTTCTCCTTTTTTTCGCTCTCACCGAATAGCATTCTATTCAACACTGAATTAGGTGTGTCCACAAAAGGCTCGGCATTCTGCTGTAAATGGTGCCAGACGTTTTCATCAACCATAATTGTATACATTTTCATTGTAGTTCCTTCCACTACCGCCGGTGCCCGTTAATTTTTTCTGCCACCCGGATCAACTCAATCCATCCAAGCAAGCGTTAAGATCGTTTACAACTTGTGCGGCGGTTTTATATCTCTTAGAAAGCCCCTTGGTCAGTAGTTTGTCAATGATGTTAGCACAGCATCCTGGTGTTTTCGGTTCAATATCTAAAACCGGGTCATAGGCGGCACGGGCGATGGCATACATTATCGCGGTGATATCGCTTCCGTTAAAGGGTTTTTTGCCGGTCAGCAGTTCGTAAAAAACAATTCCCATTGAGAAAAGATCCGAGCGACCATCAACGCGTTTTCCGGCGACCTGTTCAGGAGACATGTAACCCGGTGAACCAAAAATAATTCCAGTCTGGGTTTTTGAAGTTGAGACAACCCGTGCGATACCGAAATCAGCGACTTTGACCTGATCATTCTGCATTAAGATAATATTGGCAGGTTTTATGTCGCGGTGCACCACGTCTTGGTTGTGAGCATATCCAAGGGCTTCGGCCACTTGGGTGATAATTTGAAGAATGCGATTTATTGGGAGCTGGTTGTTATGGTTGCAGAAGTAGGTTAAATCTTTACCTTGCAAGAGCTCCATTGCAATATAGGCCATGTCATGGTCTTCACCCACATCATAGATGGTAACAATATTGGGATGAGAAAGCTTCCCCGCAGCTTGAGCTTCCCGGAAAAAACGTGATTTCACTTCAGTGAGCTCTTCGGCATTTATCTCAGCATAATTAATGGTTTTGATAGCAACCTCACGATCAATGTTAGGATCATTTCCAAGATATACTGTCCCCATAGCTCCCTGGCCGAGCTCTTTTAAAATTTCATAGCGCCCCAGAGTGGGTCTGGCGGCCCCATTTTCCACCAGAAATGTTGTTTTTTTGGGAGTCGACCCAGCGGGCATAGCTATCGTTTTTTCCAAAGATACGAGTTTGCTGATTCGCTGCTGGATATCTTTGAATGTCCCAGCTTTGAGAATATGGCGATATACGGCAAGGGCTTTGTTGAACATACGTTTCCGTTCGAAATCCAGCCCTAAATTGTATAACAGCTCTTGCACGGATTTATTTTTAATAGAGCACTTTAAGAATTTTTCAAAAGCCATGTCCAACATGCCCTGCCCCTGCAGCGCCAATCCCAGACTTTTGTTCAATTCCGCATTTTCGTCTTTTTCTTCAGATAGACGCCGGTGGCGACTAACGAGTGAAAACCCGATGAGGCAGAGAAGTAAAGGGGCGGTAATTTTTATCCAAATGCCGTTTGTAATGAATAAAATCGCGCTAGTTCCGATCCAGGTCAATAAGAAAACACCCAAAATAAGCGCTCCTAAACGTGAACTAACTCTAGGTAAAACAAACAGCAGAAAAAAACCGAAGTAACTAATGGCTGAGACCTCTAAAAGAAACATCCAAGAAGGACGCCAAATATGCTTTTCGTTAATGATATTTTCTATGACATTTGCCATGACTTCCAGGGCAGAGACATTCGTCTTTGTCGGAGTCCTATAGCGTGATGCCAATCCTTGGGCTGTCACGCCGACGAGTACGATCTTGCCTTGAAAAATGTCGGGAGATATCTTTTCGTTGATGACATCGAAGAAGGAAAATCGCTGGATATTGGCATCCTGGCCGCTGAAATCAATAAGCATTCGGTGGTGCCCGTCGGTGGGAATCTTCAGGTGCTTGAGATATAGCCCGGCTGACTTGGATTGCACATCTTCTAAGTTGCTGCCTGTAAATTTTGCGGCTACCTGCAAAGCAAAAGAAAGAAATTCTCTTTGCTGATAGCTGATTAGATGAGGGATTTTTCGAATAATTCCATCTGATTCCATGATCAGATTGGTGTGCCCCAACGCACCGGCTTTTCGCGAAAGATCGCTATAAGGCTCTGAGATATTGCGGGCGACAATCGATTGGTTGCGAGGCAGGTTTCCTAAACCGGTTGGCCCATTGGATGATTCGATTTGAGCCCCCCAAATCTTGTCCGAGGAAATTGAATTTATTTTTAGCCAGGCAGTCAAAGCTGGCACAGCGCTGTCAGCCGGGTCGCCCAGTCTGAAATTCACCGGCAACACTACGTTACGAGCCACTCGTACCGCGAATATCAGTTTCTGATCATGATCCAGCTTTTTTTCGATAGCTGTGAGTTCGGTATCGATGGCATTAAAAAATGCAGGCTGATTTGTCTGCGGATTGTCAAGGAGGGAGGTTCGAAACTGCTGGACTTCATCCAGGCCGGAGTTCAATTCCCTGGTGAGATACAAGAGCGCTACTCCCATGGTATGGGTTTCGTAAACGGTGAGCTGTTCGATCAATTCCGCAATGAATGAACGGGGCCAGGGCCAGCTGCCAATATTTTGGACGCTTCTGTCGTCGATTTCGACCATTACGATCTGGGTACCGGCCTTGCACTGGCGCAGGCGGGAAAGGCCGTCGTAGGCTAGATAATCAAGGCGTTTTAACGGATCAATTCCAAAAAAATGGCTGGATAGAACCGTCATCACTAGGACTAGTGTCAACGCTAGGATTGAATAGGAGAGTTTTCGAGATGTCATATTTATTAAAAATTATAAAAAAAAAATGCCTTTATGTCAATTATGCGTCTGTTGGTTGCGTGAGGCAAATGAATTTATAACAGTTTGAAATTTCTATTAATTAAATTTTTTTGGCCTCTAGTTGGATTTTTAAAAATGCATTTAGAAGGGACATCTTTTCAAGTATCCGTTCAGGGTTTCAGGGTTCACAGGTTAATAGGTTCTGGTTCAGATCCCATCTAAACCATTGATTCATAGCAACTGAGAAAAACCAAATTAAAATAGTACTGTAAAAAAATGTTGGGTATGGACGGCCGAAAACCGTTTCGCCTGGACTTTTAACCACTTATGAACAAAGGTAACCCTGAACGCTGAACCTTGAACCTGTGAACGCTTGCATTTTTTAGCATAAAAAAAGAAACATAGCGGTTGTCATAAATTGCTATAACCATGGGTGATCATACAAAAGTATCTGCGCCTTTTATTGATCTGGACCAAACCGAACATATTTATGACAACCGGTATAAACGCCAACGGCGGCCTATTTTTACAGATAAAATAAATTTAGTGTCATCGTTGGTGGGATACGCCTTCGAAGGCTGCAGCGAAGCGTTTGAGGCCTTTTGCGGGTAAAAGATAAGTTACATGCGATTATTGCAGACCGAACTCAAGACGCCAGGATTTACGGCCATCATTTACTAGGACGTCCTCTTCGCGGATTTGGTTTATTTGATATCCGTCCACCGATTCACCTTCACGAACGATGCGACCGTTGATTACCACCATGCGTTGGGCGGCATCAGCAGACCATGCAAGTGCCTGCAGTTTTAACTTGGAATCGCTGAGTCGGCTGTATTGAGGACTGCTCTGTCTTCCGGTTGACTTTACAGATTGAGGCGCCGAATAGACCGATGGGTTGCTCTTTTGGGAGACGACTGTGTTGGCAGGTGGCCGGCTCTTTAGAACGTTTTGGCGAGGGACCGGTTTCGGCATATATGCGGAGGCGTTGGTTTCCGGCATTTTTTTAACAGATGGTCGTTTTGCGAGTCGTTGATCGGTGGTCGACGGTGGTCGGTATTTGCGATCATCGGCCGTATTTGTGCTGCTTTTTCTTTTCGGCGGAATCTTTTTTGGCGGCTGCTTTGCTGGCTGTGATTTGAATGGAGAAGCTTTGGCGGATTTGGTCGATTTGGTTGTTGGTTTAGACTGGAAACCCTTTGATATTTCATCGGAAGAGGTGCCTTCGGACTCGCTTGACTCGGAAAATTTGGTTGGAAATAATTTGGCAAGAATCAGTTGCTTTTGGGTCAGAAATAGAACTCCGATCCCAACTCCGACTAACAGAATCAGCAAAATAGAGTATTTTTTGTGAAGATCAAAGCGTTTTCGAATCCGAGATCTGGTAGACCGTTTTGCATCAATTGTTTTTGGCAGAGAGGGGATTTTGGGTGCCGACGGTGTATCTTCATCGATTTTTTTCAAAGCTTTTAGGATCGAGCTCAATTTTGCAGTCCTTTGCTAATTCGTCAAGTAAGGCATATCAAATGAATTATTCTCACGATATAGAATAATTTTTGTTAGCGGTCCAACGAATCCATCGACAGGTATTCCGTATTTGGCCTGGATTTCTTCGACCGCCTTTCGCGTCCAATCATCATAGTTTTCGTTCATATCAATATTGCTGAATCCGAGATCGTTTAGCAGCATTTTTAATGTAATGACGGAATCCCCATTCGAATGCACGGGTATCGTACCCCAAATTGCAAGAAAATTTTTCCAAGGTACATATGCGACGCCAGACCAATAAAAGTTAATTTCATTGGCATCCGTTTCAATGAGGTTTTCGCCACCTGTTTCGCCAAACGTTAGTGTGTCCCCATTTATTTTACTGAGTGTCAGATAACCGGGTTCGCTGCTTCCCGGCGGCCAAACCTCCAGAATTGCGGGCAAATTCAGACGCATCAGCATATCTAGGTCCGCTTCAATTCGCTGAATTATCAAACCACTGGGTTTGGCCGTAAGCCTGAAAAACGATTGATCGTCATCTAAATTATTCAGATACGGTTTGAACTCAATCGGCGTATCCCATAATTTCATTGCCAGCCTAAGTGCCGAAATCCGTGAGGACTGATGATCCATTGTCATTAAATAATCCGAAAAATTGATAGATTGCTTCAAATCCGCCGGCGGTTTGTCAGCTTCGACCTCGACGGGTTCAGGTATCTCTGGCGTTTGGTCGAGATCTTCGGGTGCTCTCTCTTCGGAAGCAGTTGGTGCGGCGGCCTGCAATTGTTGATTGTCTGAATCTATAAAAATGGAACGGATGGCTTTAAGCAACGGTTGGTGATAAATGGCAGCAAACAAAACCATGCTGAATACAGCAATTGCAACGAGGGCCTTTTTGCGGTCGGTCAGGCCTAATCGCTTTTTGGTCCCTCGACTCGATAATTCGCGAATGGCCTCACGGGTGATGCGACCGGTGATTTTATACTGATTGAGGCCAAAAGCAGTCAGCAACGCACGGTCGCAGGCGATATTGATGACCCGCGGAATACCGCCGGAATATCTAAATATCTGCCGAAATGCGGAGTGCGTAAACTTAATACTTGATTTTTGAGAGGCAATACTAATGCGATATCGGATATATTCAACGGTTTCATTGAAATTTAACGGTGTCAGATAGTATCTTAATGCTATGCGTTGACCGAGTTGTCTAAGGTCATGAGAATCAAGTATATCGCTTAATTCAGGTTGACCGACCAGGATAATCTGCAGCAATTTTTCCTTATTGGTTTCAAGATTCGACAGCAGACGTAACTGCTCCAGGACATTTCGATCTAGGTTCTGGGCTTCATCAATGAGAAGGATGACCTTTTTGCGTTCAGTCTTTTTACGCATCAAAAATGCGTTTAGTTGATCAATCAGGTC
>JASFJP010000273.1:0-6582 GCA_050121225.1 Desulfobacterales bacterium | reverse complement strand
ATCGGTTTTAAACACTGCTTCAGGAGCTTCACCGGGATTTAAAAATTGCCGATCCGCCTTGCCGCCGCTAATGATCTCGATCCATTCAATATAATGTTTCTCCTCCATTGGGTGAGCAACGTCTCCGACCTTCACCTTAACACCGCCCTCGACTTTCTCGATAACCGGCACGTGTTTTTCCTTGGCAGCATCCACTGTATTCTCAACCAAAAGCTTCATGGGTTCACCGCAGCAAACCAGTTCACCGCCGCCGCCATGGATAACTTCAACAATGTTTCCACAGGCCTCACATTTATAAACTTCCAATCTTTCTGCCATTTTTTGTCTCCTTTCGCTATCTGATCAATTGGTTCAATGGTTGAGGTATAACCTAGTCAACGTATTTTATCTTTACCAAAGTATTTCGATTTTTATAGTCTTCAGTCTTCGTGCGGCCACCAGCCTTTTCGGATATGATTATGTTTTTCTTCCTCGGCCAGCTTTTTCAGCTTGTATGCTGAGTCACGCAACACACCGTAGAGAATCCCGCAACCGTTGTCTTCCCGATCGACATCACCCTGATCTGCCAAATCTAACATTTGTTCAACGAGTTTTAAGGTTTTTCTGATGTGCAGGTTACAGCGTCTCACGTTCTTTCCCGTCCCAGCTAAAATGGCGCAATTCCGCACACACAACGGTGCGGTCACTCATACTAAGATCGCATTGGACCTCACAGTTTCAAATTTTATGCCAGGGGAGAATGTAAACGTACACTTTTGCTTAAGTTTACTTATTTTCAAAAGGTTACAGGCCAGCACCTCAGACCTTGAATCCAGCAAAATGATGATCGTGGAACGCTAATGCGATACACGAGGTTTCCATGAATTGCAAGGATTATCAACGCTTTGAAAGGTAATCTTTGAATATCACAATAAAAATGCCAATGCAATACAGTCTCAGATTTATTTTTGACACATTTTTGTCTCATAGTACAACCAACGAGATCTGATGGCCGTACCGAAGATTGGGGATTGGGGATGATCCAGAAAATTAAGGATACTGCACAACTACGCTGCCTGAACCTGACGCCGCTGAAGAATTTTCCCGCGAGTGCTGATGACCACCTCTTCCATGGGTATTTTTACACCGGACATTTCCATTCCTTTTTTCACAATCATGGGAAGGGCCGAACAACAGGGAACCTCCATGACAACTGAGGTGATACTCTTTATACCGGAGAGTTTGCAAACCTGTGCGAACTTTTCAATGTAGTGCTGCACATCATCAAACTTCGGACAACCCATCATGATGGCCCGGCCTTTTAGAAAATCCCTATGCAATGACGGAAATGCAACCGGAACGCAATCTGCCATTATCAACAGATCAGCACCTTTCAGGAATGGTGCTGTAGGCGGCACTAGCATAATCTGAACCGGCCAGTGGGACAATGCGGATTCAACGTCTTGAGCAGCCGGTGACGAATCACTTTGAGCCGATGCAGATTCGGTGGATGCCGTTTCAAATGTCTGCAGTTGCGCTGACGGACAGCCGCCGGAAACTATCGGAATCGATTTTGGGCTAATTTTACTTTTTTCAGCCAAATATTCTTCCACGGCTGATTCATCAAATTCATCTGCTTCACGTTCAATGATGCTGAGGGCTCCGGTGGGGCACTCGCCGAGACAGGCACCCAAACCGTCACAGTAAATATCAGCAATGACCCGGGCCTTGCCGTCTATGATTTCCAATGCACCCTCGGCACAGGAGGGGACACAATTGCCACAGCCGTCACATAGGTCCTCGTCAATTTTTATGATTTTACGTAATACTTTCATAACAGCTCCTTTTCAAATAATGGTTTTTATAGTTTCTAAGTGTTTCCACGCGCACATGATGGAGAGAACTTGTCCTTTCGGTTAAACTCTTCGGACATTCAGCTATTTTAGTAAGACTTCTTTAGCGATCTCTCGACCGCTGGACGTTAGAAACAACTTTTCAATTTTTTCTGTCAACTGGTGCGGGTCACTCGGTTTTTCTTTCTGGTACTCATCCATATTTTCCAGAAGATCAGCGTCATACACCACTTTGAAATTTAGGGTTTCATCGGATCGCGGATGATGATGATGGCCGATGATATCACACACCTCATCAATCAGTTCTTCTCTGGCCCCCAACTTTATCAATATGTCTTTCGCTATTGGAGGACCTTCCTTTTCTTGATATTCTGCGGCCGTAATGCCGTATTTTTTTTCGGCCTGCAGGATTCCGATATCGTGAAGATAGGCAGCTGATAAAATGACTGCCAAATTACCGCTTTCGAGTTTGCCAATCTGTTCGGCATATCGCGCCACCCGGCTGGCATGACCGATTCGCTTGAAATCATTTTTAAAATAACGCTTCATCTCAATGGCGACGCGGTCCTTGAGCAAATTTTCTTTGTGGGCCAATAGCTCCGGTGGCAGGTTTCCGATGCACTGCTCGGC
Source organism: Desulfobacterales bacterium (assembly GCA_050121225.1). Lineage (GTDB taxonomy): Bacteria > Desulfobacterota > Desulfobacteria > Desulfobacterales > JAFDCJ01 > JAFDCJ01. The sequence goes on along the minus strand of JASFJP010000273.1, from coordinate 4,120 downwards.
ATACTGGCAGTAAGAGGCGCAACCAAAATCCATATGCGGATTAACAAATCGGTGGCTGCACTTGCTGCATTTCCGGGTGGTGTCATCTTTGAAAAATTCGACTTTATGACCGCATTTGGGGCATTTGACCTCAAATATCGCACCGGGTGTCCAGTATTGGGTATCTTGTCCCGGACATTTCATGGATAGTATCCTTTCGATTTTGGTGAGCTGGTTATACAAGATGATCTTTTCATTGTTGCCTGCAAGGTTATCGCATCTATTCTTGCATCACCTTGACTTAGATCAAAATCCTAAAAATTTAAGTCGGTGAATTTCGGTTCAGAAAACATTGACATAAATCAGAAGATAGTGCACAAACATACCAATATGAAGAATATTTTTAATATTATAACTGAGATACCAATATTCAACGGCCTTCCTGAAAATCAGCTTGATGCAATTAAGGAAATTGCCCTCGAGAAGCAATTCAATAAAGGCGAAATTATTTTTTCAGAGGGAGATGAAGGTCAAGGTTTCTTTGTTATTGCTGCAGGCCGGGTGAAAATCTACAAAGTTTCCACTGAAGGCAAAGAGCAAATTTTACATATTTTTGGGCCCGGGCAGCCGTTTGGAGAGGTTCCGGTTTTCGCAGGCCAAAAATTTCCTGCCAATGCTCAGGCAATTGAGAAAATCAAAACCCTGTTTTTCCCAAGAAGCGCATTTGTTCATTTGATTTCGGGCAACCCCTCGCTTGCACTGAACATGCTGGCTGTTTTGTCTCGAAAACTGCGACAGTTCACGGTCCAAATCGAAAACCTGTCTTTGAAAGAAATTCCGGCTCGCTTGGCATCCTATATTCTTTACCTAGCCGACGAACAAAGAAATGAAGAGGTCATTGAACTGACGATATCAAAAGGGCAGCTTGCAAGCATTCTGGGGACAATTCCGGAGACGTTATCGCGGATATTTGCCAAGCTTTCAGGCCGGGGTTTGATCCGTGTCGATGGAAGAAAGATAACCCTACTGGATCGAAATGGCCTTGAAGATCTTGCGGAATACGTCAAAGATACGGAGTAAGAAAATGTCACCATACTCGTGAATCGAAGTGCTAAGTTTTATGCGCTACCAGTTTTTTACTGAGCATTTTAATATGACCCATTTCTTCTTTAATGATGTAGTCTAACCGCCCCTTCCCGAAACTTTCCGGTACAGCCTCCTTCATACCCAAATAAAAAACGATGGAGTCTTTTTCGGCCTCAATTGCCGATTTAAGTATATTTCTCATTGTTGTTACGTCAATTTCCTTTTCAAAGAAAACACGGGTATCTGCAAGAGCCCTTAAGTACAGCGCCGCTTCACCTTCTGGATCGAAAACAGTGGATGTTTTTTCTTGTCCGTTTAATTCCGCCCGCATGGCTTGAAACGTTTTTTCATGCTGATCTTCCATTTCTGCCAAAGACAAAAGAAATTCCTTATTCTCGGTATCGTTTGTATTATCCGCTGCCGTTCGATAAAATTTACCACCATTACGTTCCATCTGTTCAGCCATTTCAAAGACGTCATCTGCGTTGAAATCGTAACTCATTTTAGATCCTTTCTCTTTTATCTAACTTGGAATGATGTACTTACGTTCGCTGCCAGCATAGAAATACGCTGTGTTACAAAACATCAGCAAAATATTAATTAATATATATACGATACCATATATTGTAAAGAGCGATCCAAGCGCCAATGTTCTGTGTAATTTTGGCAAGATTGCTATTGACATGCTTAACTGAATTAATATATACCAATTTACTATGAAAAAGATCGGCATAAAAATCATATCGTTAATTCAGAAATCGTTATGTACTGCTTTGCTTGCACTGCTTGGAACAAGTTTAATTGTCGGTGGTGTGTTCGCTGATCCGGGTTGCGCAACTTCCTGCTGCTGCAAGACAACAGAGAGCGGCATGCGGTACACTCCAGAAAAGCAATTACGATCCGAAATGGATTGTTGCTCGGAAATTACGATTAATCCGTGTGATTTGGCATCCGGCCAGACGTTTGAATTGCAGGAGTATAGATTGGCCGCAACTAACAGTAATCCGCCGAACCTTACCGTACTAACGGGGGTTTTAACCAATACCTCTATATATAAAAAAATTTTTAGAATCCAGCACCGTTATCTTTCTATTCGGGAGAAATCCCAGGACCCACCATTGTATTTGCAGAAACGATCATTTCTTATTTGATACCCGTCAAACCCAATGTCTTTGTCTGCCCACAATTAGCAATTAAAAACTTATAATCAGCACTACTCGTTGCCGATGTTATCGGGTCTGCGACAAATGCCATCCCATAGTGTGGGGGCGTGTACTGACTGCCAGTGTTTTGTTTGATGAAGGCAAAACCTCCATGTCCTCCCTCGGAGGAGTAAATACAATGTCTTAGTCACTTTCGCCACATCAATTTCAGTAAAAATGAAAACCAGGTACAGACGAGCGCGTCGAAATAAATTGAAAGGAAATAATCTTATGTCAAAAAAAACCAAGAAGAAGAACCAAAATAAAATTGAGGCCAAAAAAGCAGTTGTTCTCGGAACCGAGCAAAAGAACCGTTTACCCTTAATTGTTGTAATCGCCGGCGTGATTCTGATTGCCGGTGCTGCAGTTCTTTATGTCAAGCAAAGTGGCAGTGATACAGCAGCGACTGCATCGACACCATTATCTTCCACCCGCACGGCGGTGACCTTCCCTGCAAGCCTTTTTGAAGATGGGAAGGCGCGTCATTTTGAACATGTTGATGGGAAATTCACTATTCGCTATTTTGTTCTAAAAAGTTCAGACGGCGTCATTCGCGCTGCGTTTGATGCTTGCGATGTGTGCTGGCCGGCAAACAAGGGCTACTATCAAGAAGGCGACTACATGGTGTGCCGCAATTGTGGCCGAAAATTTGCTTCCGTGCTGGTGAACGAGGTTAAAGGAGGATGTAATCCAGCACCTTTGAAACGAACTGTGGACAACGGCAAATTGGTAATCCAGGTACAGGACATCCAAGAAGGCAGGCAATTTTTTGATTTTGCCGGAGAGGCTTAATAATGACGCTCAAAGCGATTGCAATCAAAAACCTGTTGCGGCGCAAAGGCAAAGCGGCTTTCGTATTGGCGGGTCTTGTCATCGGGGTATCCACGGTGGTGGGAATCATCAGTTTTGTGGAAGCCATGACCAACGACATTAACCATAAGCTTGAAAAGTATGGCGCCAATATCCTGATTGTTCCCAAAACTGAAAACCTGACACTCTCCTACGGAGGGCTTTCACTAGGAGGCGTTTCTTTTGAGATGGAAGAAATTCAGGAGGCGGAACTCGCCCGAATCAGCACCATAAAGAATTCTCAAAATGTTGCAGCACTGGGCCCGATGGTTCTCGGGGTGGTAAATATCGGTGTGCATAAAGTTCTATTAGCGGGCGTAGATTTTAAAGCAGCCGAGATTTTGAAGCCCTGGTGGAAAGTGCAAGGTGTTTTGCCGGATAAAAACGGTGTGGTTTTAGGCGCGGACGCCTCCCAAGTACTCAATCTAACCGCCGGGAATCGCATAAAGATCAAAAACAGAGATCTGGTTATTTCCGGTGTTCTTCACGCGACAGGTTCCCAGGATGATCAGTTGGTATTTACCCGCCTTGACACAGCCCAGTTAATTTTCGAAAAGCAGGGGCGCATATCCATGGCCGAGGTAGCCGCCCTTTGCAAGGACTGCCCGATTGATGCCATGGTCAAACAAATATCCGAGGCTTTACCCGGCGCCAAAGTGATGGCTATTCAACAGGTTGTCAAGGGACGCATGGAAACACTGGCTCAATTTAAAAAATTTTCATACGGTATTTCGGGAGTGATTCTGCTGATCGGCAGCCTGGTTGTCCTCGTAACCATGATGAGCAGTGTGAGAGAACGTACGGATGAGATCGGTATTTTTCGAGCCATTGGCTTCCGCAAACGCCATATTATGAACATCGTTTTCATCGAAGCCGCGATTGTTTCAGGGTTGGCCGGCATTATCGGGTATTTTCTGGGAGTCGGGGGAACCGTCGCTGCCTTAAAAATTTTCAGCGAAAGTCATTCTGGATACGTTCCCTTTAGCCTGGAATTGGCGGTCGGT
>JASFJP010000272.1:0-6583 GCA_050121225.1 Desulfobacterales bacterium | reverse complement strand
TTGCGGCAGTTGTCGAGTCGGTTTCCAAGATTTGATCCGACGCAAATATAGGCCGTATGAGGTTTCAATGTGTCAGCATTTCCACGCATCTTCCCAGAGTTTCGCGCTATATATGATGCGGGCATCTCCTTCCAAGTAAATGTCCTTGAACGAACCGTTGTCGTTATGAAAATATATCGTCAGTGATTCTCCGCCGCGAGTAGCCACATTGATCGGTGATTCCCAATTTAACTCGCAGGCGGTGACAAGTGCTGCGGCAATTGAACCTGTTCCGCAGGCTAAAGTTTCGTCTTCAACGCCCCGTTCATAAGTTCGAATTCCCAATTCTCCAGGCTTCCGTTGACAAATAAAATTTACATTGGTTCCGTTCGGGACGTACGCGTCGTGGTAACGAATTTCCCTTCCCAATTCGACAACATTTACATCCTCAATCGTTTCTTTGGCGATGACCACATGCGGCACACCGCTGTTTATGCTGCTTACCCTGAGTGGCCCATTTTTCAGATGGATAGTATAATCCAGGCGAAGATCAAAAGGATCCGGCATTTTAACCTTGGCGCGTTCATCATTTATCTGTCCCAGAACAACTCCAGCGTCGGTTTCAAATGAAAGGCTTTTTTCTGCTATGCCGTTGACATAAGCAAAACGAGCCGCACACCGAGCGCCGTTGCCGCACATTTCGGCTCTACTGCCGTCAGAGTTGTAAAAACGCCATCTAAAATCAGCTTGATCGGAAGATTCAATTAGAATGAATCCGTCCGCCCCAACGGACAATTTTCTGCGACACACGCTGCTGATAAACTCTGCCATATTGGTTTCATCTACAACCTGGTCGCGATTATCGACAATGATGAAATCATTACCACTGCCACTCATCTTGTAAAATGTAATAGGTTTCATACGGCTAATCTCTATGCATTGAATTAAGAAAATGGGGGCACCGACTCCCCTCTAATCAAATCCGTATAGCTTTCTCGGGTTTTGACAATATGAAACTGATCGTTCTTTACCATGACTTCGGCCACTCTCGGCCGTGAACAGTAATTGGACGACATCACATAGCCATACGCTCCGGCACTCATTACCGCAAGAAGGTCACCGGCGTTCACCTTCGAAATACTGCGATCAATCGCCAAAAAGTCACCGCTTTCACATATAGGGCCAACAACATCGGCAACCATTAAGCTAGAATCGGCATTAACGACAGGTTCAACGGCATGAAAAGCATTGTACAGCGTAGGCCTCAATAAATCATTCATTCCGGCGTCAACAACGACAAATTTTTTTGCTTCACCTGATTTGCGATACAGCACTTTTGTGACCAAAATGCCGGCATTGCCCACAAATACCCGACCGGGTTCCAATATCAACTGAAGATCCAGCTCTTTGAGGTGCGCAATGATCGATGCTGCATATTCATGCAATGGTGGCGGGGATTCTTGTGCATACGTAATGCCAAGCCCCCCCCCCATATCCAGATATTTGATAGCAATGCCCAGGGATTTTAACTTTTTTATCAGAGCCTTAAGGCTCAGAAGTGCGTCTTCAAATGGTTTAGCCTCGGTTATTTGGGACCCGATATGACAACCAATTCCAACGACTTCAACATGCTCAAGTTGGCTGGCGATTTTATAGCCTTCAATTGCGGTAGTCGCATCGATACCGAATTTATTCTCTTTCAGGCCGGTAGATATGTAAGGATGGGTCCGCGGATCGACATCCGGATTCACTCGGATGGCTACCGGCGCTGTTTTATTTAAGGCGCCGGCGCGTTGATTAATGAGTTGCAGTTCCACAAGTGACTCCACATTAAACATAAGAATATCAGATTTAAGCGCGTAGTCGATTTCATGGACCTGCTTTCCGACGCCGGAGTACACAATTTTCTTCGCCGCAAATCCGGCGTTAAGTCCACGGTATAATTCGCCGCCGGATACAATGTCCAAACCGCAGCCAAGATCGGCAAATAATTTCAAAATTGCCAAATTCGAATTTGCCTTAGCCGAATAACAAATCAGTTTGTTAGCGCTTTTAAAAGCCTCGTTAAATGCTAGAAAATGCCGCGTCAATGTGGCATGACTATACAAATAGAAGGGTGTACCGACCGCTTCGGCAATCTTCTGTACCGCCATTTCCTCACAATACAATTCATTATCACGATACTTAAAATGATGCATCATTCAACCTTGCCTAGTCTTTTATCACTAAAATTGCGCCGTGTAAAAACCGCCAGGACAGTTTGATTTGAGGCATACTGTGCATTTGAAAACTTTTCTGCTGCCATGCCATTAAAAGGAAAACTCGACCACATTTGAATCTCTACTAAATGCCCTCAAATCATTATATGCCACTATTTTGTAGTAGTAATAATAACCTTTTTCGATTTTTTGGGCAAATACCACCGCGGGTGACGCACCACCTTCGGTGCCCGCTCCCCGAACGGGAACATCGCCGACTTCGACATAGCGTATGGGACAATTGGGACAGTCTGCTTCTAGTCGTGTAAGTTTAGCCCGATAAATGATAAAACCGGTTGTCGGCGACACGCCTTTTTTAACCACTTTGGGAATGGTCCAACTCAGCTTTATTGTATTGTTTGAAATTTTATAATTGAGATCCCGAACCGCCGGTGGTCTGTTCATGATGGGAGGCTCCGGCGGACCTTTTTTACCGCAGCCATAAACCACTATACTGAGAGCCGACAAAGTGAAGCTAACAACGAATAAAGCCTTTAGAACAGCTATTTTTTCCTTCGGATTGTGAATCAAATTTCTCACTTCGGTAGATACTCAGTCGATTGTTTGGGATAGCTTAGTCATTTTTTTATCCAATGCTTTTTCGGCAGTGGTTATGGCTTTGCGAACATTTTCAGTAGCCGTGCCGCCAAAGGAAGTTCTGCGATCTATCATCTGTTGAGTCGTTAAATAAGAAAATATATCGTTCTTTATTGCCGGAGTAAACGCCTGCAGTTCTTCCAATGTGAGCTCATGCAGTTCTTTGTTTTTAGCAAGAGCAGCCCTCACTGCTTCTCCGACCAATTTGTGGGCTTTTCGAAACGCTACGCCTTGAGTGACCAGGTAATCGGCCATATCGGTAGCATTCAAAAAACCTTTTGATGCGGCTTTCTGCATTGTCGTTTTATTGACCTTAATTTTGGGCAGCATTTCTGCATAAATCGCAATACATGCCGATAGGGTATCCACCGCGTTAAATAAAAGGGCTTTATCCTCCTGCATATCGCGATTATACGCCATAGGCAATGCTTTCATCATCGTCAATAGTGCCATCAAATTGCCGATAACTCCACCGGCTTTACCTCTGACCAGTTCCGGCACATCCGGGTTTTTCTTCTGAGGCATGATACTGCTTCCGGTAGCAAATGAATCCGGCAAATCGATGAAACTGAATTCAGCCGAAGACCACAAAATAAGCTCTTCAGATAAGCGTGAGAAATGAACCATGCAGATACTGGCGGCAGCTAAAAATTCAATGATGAAGTCCCGGTCCGAAACGCTGTCGATACTGTTGGCCGACACCCGTTTAAAGCCAAGTAGTTCGGCTGTGTATTCACGGTCAATTGGATAGGAGGTACCGGCTAAGGCAGCCGTGCCCAACGGCATGACATCGATTCGTTTCAGGCAATCGGCAAAACGGCATGAATCTCTTGAAAACATTTCATAATAGGCCATCAAATGATGAGATAACAGTATCGGCTGTGCTCTTTGCAGGTGGGTATACCCGGGTAAAATCACACCAAGATGCTCTTTGGCCCAACCGACGATTTCTTCTTGCAAATTACAAAGTTGATAGATGACGCGGTGGGTTGCATCCCGCAAGTACAACCGTATATCCAGCGCTATCTGGTCGTTTCGGCTTCTGGCCGTGTGAAGTTTCTGAGCGACTTCGCCGATGAGCTCGCCCAGTCTGGACTCAATATGCATATGGATATCTTCAAGGCTAGCGTCAAAGCGAAATTCGCCCTTTTCAATTTCTTGCCCAATTACCTCCAAACCCTGGATCAACGACGATGCTTCTTCATCGGTGATAATGGAGGCCTTGGCCAGCATCCGGCAATGAGCAATACTTCCCTGAATATCATAGGCATAGAGCCGCTGGTCCACACTAATCGAAGCCGTGAACCTCTCGACAATCTGGGCCGTCTCCTCACAAAATCTTCCTTGCCAAAGCTTTGCGGTCATCGGGTTAGGGATTCCATTATTGAGATTTATTCGACGCTTGGCCCAGCACCTCGTCCAGACAAGTGATCAATGCGTCTACCTCTTCTTTTTCTACAATCAGAGGTGGTATAAACCGTAAAATGCGGTCTTGAATGCAATTGATAAAAAAACCACGTTGCATACATTGGGTTACGATGGATGCGCCGTCAAATTTTAATTTCATCCCAAGAAGTAATCCAATCCCGCGCACATCCTCTACACAGGTATGCCGTTCTTTCAGTTGAAATAGCCAGTCTTTGAAGTATTCTCCAGTTGCCCGCCCCTGGTCGACGATATTCTCTTCTACAAGTGTCCGGCAAACCTCAAGCGCAGCGGCAGTTACAATTGGGGTGCCACCAAATGTTGAGGCATGTGCACCGGGTCCAAAAGCCGAAGCTACTTCTTCTTTAGCCAGCATAGCCCCAATCGGTAGTCCATTGGCCAAGGCTTTGGCCAGTGTCATTATATCCGGCTCAACACCAAAGTGCTCATAGGCAAACAATTTGCCCGTGCGTCCCATTCCGGTTTGGATCTCATCAAATATTAGCAACGCACCGATTTCATCACAAATCAGACGAATTTCTTTCAGATACCCGGGATCTGGACAACGCACCCCACCCTCCCCTTGAATCGGCTCAACCAACACCGCACAGGTAGAGGCATCAATTTTAGATTTCAAGGCTCCAATATCATTAAAGGCCACGAAGTCAAAACCCTCAAGCACGGGATCAAAGCCCTCCTTTATCTTGTCCTGACCGGTAGCAGAGAGAGTGGCCATGGTTCGCCCATGAAAGGATTGCTCCATGGCGATAATTTTAAAACGATCTTTTTTACCGCGTTCTTTGAAGTATTTTCGGGCGAGTTTGATGGCAGCTTCATTGGCTTCTGCACCGCTATTGCAGAAAAATACGCGATCTGCAAAACTATGATCGACAAGCCAGCTGGCTAATTCAACCTGTGGTATGGTATAGTAGAGATTGGAGACATGCCACAGGGCATTGGCTTGAGAAGAAAGCGCCTGTGAGATCTTCGGATGCGAATGACCCAGATTGCACACGGCGATTCCGGCAACAAAATCAGTATACGCATGATTAGCTGTATCAAAAAGCGTGCAGCCCTTGCCTCTTGACAGGGTTACGGGAAACCGTTTATACGTCTTGGTTATTACCTGATCGGCTCGCTTGATTACATCTGCAGACATTCACAACCCCCTCGTAGTAAATTCACGCATGGCCCACGGATAAGACCCTCTGCCGGATCCGCCTCCGGCAGAACACTGAAGAAAATTGACGATTTACAAAATGTAGCGGCTGAGATCTTCATCATCTTTGATATCCTTGAATTTTGATTCGACATAAGGTTTGTCGATGACCATCTTTCCCGCATTCATATCAGGTGCTTCGAACAGAATATCTTCGAGCAAACGTTCCATCAGCGTGTGAAGCCTGCGCGCTCCGATGTTTTCCGTCTGATTATTGACTTCTTCGGCGAATCTGGCAACCTCAGACACCGCATCGTCCTCAAAAACGACGTCAATGTCTTCGGTTCTCAGAAGCGCGATATATTGGAGCAGGAGTGCATTTTTGGGTTCGGTGAGAATTCGTTCAAATTCTTTGTGCCCCAAGGAACTGAGCTCAACGCGTATGGGGAATCGACCTTGCAGCTCCGGAATTAAATCCGATGGTTTGACCATGTGAAACGCACCTGAAGCAATAAACAAAATGTGATCGGTTTTTACCGGTCCGTATTTCGTGGTTACGGTACTGCCCTCGACAATCGGCAGAAGATCCCTTTGCACACCTTCTCTGGAGACATCGGGTCCCTGCGTGCTGTTTTTCCCGGCAATCTTATCGATCTCGTCAAGGAAAATTATTCCCGATTGTTCAACTTTCTCTATGGCCTCTTTGACGACTTTATCCATATCCACCAGACCTTGCGCCTCCTCCTGTGCCAAAATTTCAATAGCTTCAGAAACTTTAACCCTGCGCCGTTTGGTGCTTTTTGGAAACATACCGCCGAGCATATCTTTGAAATTGATTCCCATTTCTTCCATTCCGACATTGGAAAATATTTCCACCATCGGCATGCTGCGGTCGGCGACATCAAGGTCCACATAGCGATTATCAAGTTTGCCCTTCCTAAGCATGTGACGAAGCTTTTCCCGGGTTGATGAGGACTCATCACTTGCAGATGTTACCAGCTCAAATTGAACCTCTTTGGTATCTTCACTTGTCTGGGATGCCTGAGAGCCGGATTTTGGCAGCAAGAGATCGAGCATGCGTTCTTCCGCAATTTGCCAGGCCTTGTCTTTGACTCCTTCTTGTGCTCTGATTCTGTAAAGGTTAACGGTGAGTTCAACGAGATCT